>NZ_BAAABI010000004.1:0-263311 GCF_054785215.1 Lapidilactobacillus salsurivasis
ACCACCTTGTGTGGGTCACCAAATATCGCCGACCAATTTTTGATACACCGCAGTATGTGGCGGAAATGCTTGAGATCCTAAAAACCACGGCAACTGATAACGAGATCACGATTGAACAAGCAGAGGTCATGCCGGATCATGTGCACCTTCTTTTGAGCTTCAAGCCCAAGTATGCGCCCGCAAACGTTGTCAAGATCTTAAAGGGTGCATCAGCTCGGACATGGTTCACAGCTCATCCTGAGACCAAGAAACTCCTTTGGGGTGGACATTTGTGGGCGCCAAGCTATTACATGGGGACACTCGGCAACATGTCAAAAGAGACGGTTGCCAACTATATTCAAAATCAGAGAACAGAAAGGGGCAAGGCGGGACGACCAAGCAAGAAAGCTAACTAGCGTTAGCAAGTGCAGGCTTTCCTCCTCTGACTAAAGTCTGAGGTTTCCCGCTCAAAATTGTAATGAAGAATTGGTCGCAATTTTTAATGCCTTATGGACAAGCGGTTGACGAGCTAAAATTGAAGTTTCGGGCATTACGAAAAGTTTATCAAAATCAAGGGGAGCATTCGCCGATTGAATTTGTGACGGGTCGGGTCAAGCCGGTCAACAGTATTCTAGAAAAAATGCAACGGCGCTATATTCGCGAGGATGTCTTGGAAACTGATATGCAAGACATTGCTGGTTTGCGAATCATGTGCCAATTTGTTGAAGACATTTATCAAGTGGCTGACTTGATTCGCCAGCGTAATGATATGACGGTGATCGAGGAGCGGGATTATGTGTCGAACAGTAAGCCGAGTGGTTATCGGTCGTATCACATTGTGATCGAATATCCGTTGCAGCTGATCGATCAGGAGAAGAAAGTGCTGGTCGAGATCCAGGTGCGGACGTTGTCGATGAATTTCTGGGCGACGGTGGAGCATTCGTTGAATTATAAATATCAAGGCGAGTTTCCTGAAGAGATCAGTGAGCGCTTGAAACGGGCTGCCGAAGCGTCGTTCATGTTGGATCAAGAAATGTCGGAGATTCGCGAGGAGATCCAAGAGGCGCAGCGGTATCAATATGACCAGCAGCAGGGCGATCCGGCAAGTCTTGAGGCAGATCTGTCGGCGGCCGACACTGGCACCGGCGCAGCAGATCACGCTGCTGGAACGGGCGTGCCAGCAAGCGACTCGTCACTTGCTCAGTCCGATGAACCAACAGCACCACAACATCCAAATGATAAAAATGGGGCGGCGTCATGAAAATCGCAGTTTTTGGCAATAGTGGCAGTCAATCAACGCGGGTAACCAATGAATTAAAGGCACGCTTGGCCGCGGTCAATATTCTGGTGGATCCGATCGATCCTGATTTGGTGATCAGCGTTGGTGGTGATGGGACGCTGCTGAATTGTTTCCATCGGTATAGTCATCAATTGGATCGAGTCCGCTTTGTCGGTGTCCATACTGGTCACTTGGGCTTTTACACGGACTGGCGGGACTACGAGCTGGCAGAGTTGGTGGAATCGATCGTGGCGGACCAAGGTCAAAGTGTCAGTTATCCGCTGTTGAACGTTGAAGTGGACTATGATGATCAAAATGAGCCTAGTCATTTCTTGTCGTTGAATGAGTCGTCGATTCGGCGGAACGCGCTGACGATCAAGGCGGACATTTATATTCGCGATGAGTTTTTTGAAAGCTTTCGTGGCGATGGGATTTGTGTGGCCACTCCCACCGGTTCGACGGGCTATAGCAAGTCATTAGGCGGGGCGGTTTTGCATCCGCGGTTGGAGGCGTTACAATTGACCGAGATCGCCTCGATCAATAATCGGGTTTTCCGCACGCTGTCCTCGCCGATCGTGATCGCGCCTGATGAGTGGATCACGGTCAAAACCAGCTGTGCCGCCGATTACACGTTAACGGTGGATCAGTTGAGCAGCCATAACCGCGCAATCAAGCAGATCAAATATCGGATTGCCGATGAACGGATTCGCTTCGCCAAATATCGCCATATGCATTTCTGGTCGCGGGTAGAAGATTCGTTTTTGGGCGCCCATCGTGAGGATAATGATGAACAACATGATGGCGTATAAGTGGATCTATCGCCAGGCGCCACATGAACGGCCGCTACTTTTGCAACAATTCTTGAAGCAACATGGTTTTTCGAAGGCGCAGATTGCCCGCTTGAAATTCTCAGGCGGACAACTTTTTGTTAATCACCACCAGCGTTACACCAATTATCAGTTGACTGATGGTGATGTGGTTCGGGTTTACTTGGCGCCAGAACCAGTGGCTGACTCGATCAGTCTCAGTCATTCTCCGCTGTCTGTGATCTATGAAGATGAGATGTTTCTGGTTTTGAATAAGCCACCGCTGGTTCCTTCGATCCCGTCGCGAAGCCACCCAACGGATACGATGGCTAATCGCGTCAAGGGTTACTTGGCCGCCCAAGGAGCGCCGAGTTTGGCGATCCATATCGTGACCCGCTTAGATATGGATACGTCAGGGCTGATTCTCTTCGCCAAAAGTTCTTACGCCCACAGCTTAATGGCGCAACAGGCCCAGACCAAACGCCTGCAGAAAACATATTTGGCGATTGCCGCTGGTGTGTTGACGCCGGCGCAAGGGCAGATCGACTTGCCGATTCGGCGGGCGGCAGAACATGGCATGCGGCGGATCATCGCGGCGGATGGCAAGGCCTCGCGCACCGACTACCAAGTGGTGGCGACCAGCGCCCACGCGTCCTTGGTGCGCTTGCGCTTATTGACGGGGCGGACTCATCAGATCCGGGTCCACTTGGCCGCCTTAGGTCATCCACTTTACGGCGATGCTTTGTATCAGGGACCACAGTGTGCGCAAGCGCCACGTCAAGCGTTACATTGCGCCCAGCTAAGTTTTTATCAGCCGATCTTGAAGCGAGAAATCACGTTGGTAGCGCCATTACCAACAGATATGGCGCGACTTTGGGCAGCGTTGTCATTAACGACTTAAGGTCGCTCAATGAGGTGAGTGCATGGAAAATAAACAGGAACCAACTGAAATTTTAAATGCCAAATTACTACAAGCCTTGGTTAAAGGCGAAAATAAGGTTTTTCGCAAAACCTTTTTAAACATGCATTTTTATGATCAGGCGCAGTTTTATCTGGCGCTTACTGATGAACAACGGCATTTGCTTTATCATATTTTGGATCCGCATGAAGTTGGGGATTTCTTTGATACGATTGAAGATGACCTGCCTGAAATGACGGAGCTTTTGGCGGAAATGGATCCGCAATACGCGGCGGAATTGTTGAACAGCATGTTCGATGATAACGCGGCGGATATTTTGGAGCACTTGCCGAAAGAAGACGTGGACCATTATTTGTCATTGATGGACAAGGCCGACGCCATTCAGTTGCGGAAACTGCTCCATTACGATACAGAAACCGCCGGCGGGATCATGACCACCAATTTCGTCAGTTTGCGGGCTGATTTAACGGTCGGTCAGGCTCTGGCCGAGTTGAAACGGGAGGCTGACGAAGCCGAGACGATTTACTATGTTTATCTAGTCGATGCCGATCGTTACTTGGTCGGGGTGATCACCTTGCGTGATTTGATCATTACCGACAATCACACAAAATTAGCGGAAGTGATGACGCCTAATGTGATCACCGCCAGCGTTCATGACGAACAAGCTGACGTCGCTCAGAAAATCCGGGATTACGACTTCATCGCCTTGCCCGTTGTTGACGACGCTCAGAAATTAGTCGGGATCATTACCGTTGATGACGTCATCGAAGTCATTGATGATGAGGCTCAATCCGATTACTCCGGGTTAGCCGGGGTCGATGTGGATGACGTTTCAGAAAATCCCTTCAAGGCCGCCTCAAAACGGTTACCATGGTTGATCACCCTTTTGTTCTTAGGGATGTCTACCGCCACCTTGATCAACCACTATGAATCGCTGTTAAGCGAAGCCAGTATCTTGGCGGTGTTCATTTCGCTGATCACCGGGACAGCCGGTAACGCCGGTACACAAAGTTTGGCCGTGGCGGTGCGCCGCTTGGCCTTGAGCAATGATGACAAACCCAAGTTATTGCGGTTGATCGGGAGTGAGATCTTGACCGGCTTGGTGACCGGGGTTGTCACCGGCTTAACGATTACCTTGATCGTCGGGATCTGGAAGCAGAATTTTGTCTTGGGTCTGACCATTGGCTTGGCCATGACCGCCGCCATCACCGTGGCCAATTTGGCCGGCAGTTTGATTCCCATGTTGATGGACAAATTGGGCTTCGATCCAGCGGTGGCCAGTGGACCGTTCATTACCACCTTGAGTGACTTGACCAGTGTGCTGATCTATTTCAGCATCGCTCAGATTTTCCTGCATGCTTTTTTGAATTGAGAACGGGTACTGTTTTGCTGGGCTGATCCCCAGCTAAAAAACCTGAAAGTAACGTCAATCGGAACTTGGCTGATTGCTTGCTTTCAGGCTTTTTTTATTCATTCATTTGGCCGGGCGGGCATGAAAGTAGGTTGGCCGCGGCTTGCGCTGCGAAATTCGGGGTGAGCTCGCTGTGGGCGCTGTTTTGAGCCAATCCGCAAAGTGCGCGGCTTGTCTCAAAATCAGGCCTTGTCCTAAGCGGCAGAGCCGCCAAGGACAATTTCACGGCGATCTCACCCCGAATTTCTCCGCTCCAGCCGCTCAACGTTTTAACAGCCGTTTGAGCACTCACGCCAATTGACAAGCTATCGCCAATTGATGAGGAGCCCCGCAATTGACGACCGTGGTTAGTGGTTATCAGCATTAAATTGGTGACACCAGTGCAGTCTGTCTGATGAACAAACCTAGCTCTCAGCGAATCAACTGAATCAGTCGATTTCCAACCATGAATCGTTCAGGAAACGAGTAAAAATGTTCAACCTACGTAAAATGTCTCGACCTCCTAATCCAAATCCGTTGGTATTGCAGTGCCACCATCAAAAGTAGGTTGGCCGCGGCTTGCGCTGCGAAATTCGGGGTGAGCTCGCTGTGGGCGCTGTTTTGAGCCAATCCGCAAAGTGCGCGGCTTGTCTCAAAATCAGGCCTTGTCCTAAGCGGCAAAGCCGCCAAGGACAATTTCACGGCGATCTCACCCCGAATTTCTCCGCTCCAGCTGCTCAACGTTATAACAGCCGTTTGAGCACTCACACCGACTAGCCAGCTATCGCCAACTGATGGAGAGCCACGCAATTGACGACCGTGGCTAGTGGTCACAAGCTTTAAATTGGTGACACCAGCGCAGCCTGTCTGATGAACTAAGGCAAGTTCTTGATGAATCAACCGAATCAGTTGGCCTTCACTCAAGTATTGTCTAGGGAGCAGGTAAAGTTGGTCAACCTACACATGATGGTCCGACCAACAAATCCGAATCCGTTGGTGTTGACATACCACCTCAAAAGTGGGCGATTGTTTGACCTCTATCTTGCAAAACCACTTCGTCAGATATCCAACTTCGATTGCAGATAGGCTCAATTCTGCCTAGCAACCGCCTCAGGACGTGTGGCTCAGCGGTGAGATTATTCTTAGCGATTTATCGCTTAGAATAAGGCTCGATTTGAAGACAAGCCGCTGGGCTTGCGGATTGGCTTCAAACGATGCCCACCGCGTTCCAGCCACGACAAACGTCCTGAGGCGGTTGCGTCTCCACTCAAACCCAGCACACCTAAAATCAAGCGAAGACTCAAAAACTGAACTTAGACCTTCTGCGGTAGCGTGACGGTAAACCGGGCGCCTTGTGGTTGCTGGTCACTGACCGTGATTGTCCCATGATGCTGAGAAACGATCAACTGCGCGATTGCCAGTCCTAAGCCGCTGCCCCCGGTTGCTTTGGAGCGGGAAGCGTCAGCGCGATAAAAGCGATCGAAAATATGGGCCTTGGCGCTATCTGGAATGGTCACGCCGGTGTCACTGACGCTAAATTGTGTGCGACCGTTGATATTCTTTACATTGACTGTGATACTGTCGCCGGTCTGGGTGTATTTTAAGGCGTTATCCAGCAGAATCACCAGCAGTTGCTGGAGTAATTGAGGGTCGCCCTGGAAATCATGGGGTTCGTAGTTCAGTAGGGTCAGAGATTTCTGTTGGCTGGCGGCGATTTCTTGATAAGGCGCCAGAAAATCGTTCCAGAAACTTGCCCCGGAGATTGTTTGCAAGGTCATTGGTAGGGCAGTGGCATCGGCGCGCGCCAAGGTCAACAGGTCGTGGGTGATTTTTTTCAGGCGGGCGGTTTCATTCAGGGCAGTGGCGATCGTTTCCGCCTCGGTTTCAATCTTTTCTTGAGGTTGGGTCAATAAATATTCCAAATTATTCTGGATCACGGTTAGCGGGGTGCGCAGTTCGTGGGCCGCGTCCGCGCTGAAATCCCGTTGGCGTTGCCAGGCGTTGATGATTGGTTTCATGCTGCGACGCGTCAAGAAATAAGCCAAGCCCACTGCCAGTAATTCGCAGATTGCTAAACTCATGACCAACACCAGCCGGAAATTCTTTAGCGCCTGGATCTGAGTATCAATATTTTGGATCAACAGGACATAATGCCCGGCGTAATGGGGTTCAGGGTTGCTGGCGCTGACCTTGACGAGCAAGGTACGGAAGTTGGCGGTTTGCGCCCCGCTAGTCACGCTGGTGGTGACCAATTGGTTTTTCTGGTCTTTGTTCAACTTGATTTTCTTGAAAAAGCGGTAATTCTGCTGACCGAGGAAATCCACATTCGTGATGTTGCCCTGACTGTCAAAAACCAAGGCATTGGCTTGAAACGGAATGCTGGGGGCGTCGGCGGGTTGGGGCGCTCGATTGGAGCGCAGTTGAGTTTGTTGTTGCGTTAAATCTTGGTCCACCGTGCGAAACAAACTGCTTTGGTAGAGGTTCAAGATCACCACTGCCAGAATCGCGAAAATCAAGGTGAAGCTGATCAATTCACTCCAAAATAGCCGTCGTTGCTGGTGTTGACTCACGGGGTCAGTTTTCATCGGCAGGGCCTCCAGGTTGTTCCAGCAGATAGCCAGCGTTGCGGATCGTGCGGATCGTTAGGTTGGCTTGGGCCTGTTTCAGTTTCTTCCGCAGATTGCTGAGGTAGACCTCGACCACGGTTTGTGCCGTGGTCGAATCGAAGCCCCACAAGCGTTCGAAAATCTGCGCCTTGGTCAAAATGATCTTGGGATTTTGCAAAAAGTAAACCAACAGGTCATATTCTTTGCCCGCAAAAGTTAGGTCCGTGGCGCCCACGGTGACCTGGTGGGTTTGCAGATCAACTTGGACGTTTCCTAGGCGCAATTTTTCCACGGTCACATCATGGCCGGAACGCCGCAAAAGTGCCTTGACGCGCATCAACAATTCCTCGCGGTGAAATGGTTTGACCAAATAGTCATCGGCGCCGAGATCAAAGCCTTGAGCCTTGTCAGCCAGCGTGTCTTTGGCGGTTAAAATCAAGACCGGCAGACTCAATTTGTCCTGTTGACGCCAGGCTTTCAAGATCGCGTAGCCGCTTTTGCCTGGGAGCATTAAGTCGAGAATCACCAGATCGAAGGCGCCGGTTTCACCAGCGACTTGGCCGGACAAGCCATTGGTCTCGATTTGGATCGTCGCGTCGTTCTTGAGAAAACGTTGGATGCCCAAAGCCAATTCTTGGTCATCTTCAATTAATAAAATATTGGTCGAGGTCATATTTCCTCCTTTTCTGAAACGTGCTCACCACCCCAGTGCTTTCCGCTTAGCTACGCAATTGTTCCGAAAGCGAAACCCGCTTTCAAAACAATTGCTAGGCTAATGCTCAGAAGCTGCCCAGGTCGGCTTGCACTCTTAGAAGTTTCGCAAAATGTTCATGTTTATTTAAGCTGACTTTATGGTTGGCCGGGTAAACTGAAGTCATTCATTAGTTAATCAGTATTTTGTAGTCAGCAGACGATGAATTACGCTTATTTTAGCACGTTTGCTGAGATGAATGATAAATGAGGTGACAATTTTGGATAGTACAACGCAGCAACACCCGCAAGCGCCACAACCAGCGGCGGTCAACAAACAACGCCCAGTGCGCGCGCGTCGGCGGCTTGATTGGTTCTTAGTTGGGATTTTGATCAGCGCGCTCTTTCTTTACGCCTGGAAAATTTGGGAGGCTGGCAGCGCCAATGATTTCTATACCGCGGCCATTGTCAGTATGACCAAAAGTTGGAAGAATTTCTGGTACGCCAGTTTCGATCCGGCGGGATTCATTACGGTTGATAAGCCGCCAGTGGCCTTATGGTTCATGGCGATCAGCGCGAAGATCTTCGGCGTGCACGGCTGGAGTGTCGTCTTGCCATCGGTTCTTTTCGGCGTCGGTTCGGTCTACTTAATGTATCGCTTGGTCCAGCCGAAATTCGGGCGCATCGCCGGTAATCTGGCGGCGCTGACAATGACCTTGACCCCGATCGTGGTGGCCGATTCTCGAACCAATAATATGGACGCCACGTTGATTTTCTTCTTATTATTAGCGCTTTACTTTTTGCAAAAAGCGACCCAGGCCCAACGACCTTGGTTCGTGATGGTCAGTTTCGGCTTGATCGGAGTTGCCTTCAACGTCAAAATGTTGCAGGCCTTTATGATTTTACCGATCATGTATGTTTACTACTGGTTGGCCACGAAGAAGCCTTGGCGGCGAAAGCTGGGGCATTTGGCCCTCGCCACGCTTTCCTTGGTTTTCTTCACCTTATTGTGGCCCTTATCCGTTGATTTGACTAGCGCCAGCGAGCGCCCGTATGAAGGTGGTTCGGAAACCAATTCGGTTTTGGAATTGGCTTTCGGCTATAACGGGACCCAACGCTTGCTGGGACAAACAACCGGTACCGGTGCTCGATTCAGTGGGATGGGTGGCAGTCGTTCAGAAATGGGTGGCGGCCAAACGCCACCGTCTGGCGATGGCACCGCTCAGGCTGGTGGTAACACAGCTGGCGCCAGCGATGGCACCACCGGGAATACGAATGGTGGGAGTAATACGCAAGCGGGAACGCCACCAACGGGAACACCACCAACGGGAACACCGCCAAGTGGTAGTCCTGGAAGCAGTAATGGCGCCACTACTGGCAACAGCCAAGGTCAGGGTGGTACGCCGCCAGCTGGCACCGCGCCTAGCGGGAATGGCCAGACCGACGGCACCACTAACGGGAACACGACGGCCGGCAACGGCACTGATGGGACGACCAATGGCAACACGGCCAACGGGAACACCACAAATGGCAACAGCACCAACGGCAACACCACTAATGGGACGACGACTCCCGGCGGCCCTGGTGGTCAGCAAATGAGAACAGGTGGTCCTGGCGGTGGAAACGGTGGCGCAGGTGGGGCCTTCAATATTGGCACCGCGGGACCTTTCCGAATCTTCCAGAAGGCTCTTGGTCAACAGGTTAGTTGGCTGCTGGCCGTCGCGATGGTTGGCTTGATCGGCGCGTTTTATTTCTATCGCCGGCGCAAGAACCGTTGGTACCAAACCACCGCTCGCCAAAATGAAGTGATCCTCTGGGCGGGTTGGTTGATTTTGACTTATGGATTCTTCTCCGTCGCCAGTTTCTTCCACCCTTACTATATGATCATGTTGGCGCCAGCGATCGCCGCGTTAGTCGGCATTGGGTTACCAGCCATTTGGCGGCAATTCTGGGCCAAGCGGAACCACTGGACTTTGGCGCTTTTGCCCTTGGCCATTCTGGTCACCAGTGGGTTACAGGCTTGGTATGTCTATAGCTATTACCCATGGTTAAGCTGGATCTTGTTGCTGGCCGGCGCGACAGCCGTTGCTTTGCTGTTGATCGGTAAGTTCAGTAATTTGAAAAAGAAATTAGTTCCGAGCATTCTGGTATCCAGTACGATCGCGATGGTGATCGCCCCGGCGTGGTGGTCCTTGACGCCAACGCTTTCCGGCGAATCCGCGGCGATTCCTTACGCCAGTCCGTCACTGTTGAGTACGGGGGGTAGTCAGGCAGGTGGGCTTGGTAGCGAAACCGTTAATAGTGGGCTACTCAGTTATCTGCAGAAACATCAAGGCAGCGCGACTTACCTGTTTGCGACGACCGATTCTGGCACAGCTGCCCCTTATATTATCGCTACTGGTGACGCGGTGATGGCCATCGGTGGCTTCAATGGCACCGATCCGGCGATCACGTTGAAGCAATTCAAGCAACTGGTCAAATCCGGTCAACTGAAGTATTTCTATGTCGCTGGCAAGAGCAGCAACAATACCATTGTCAAATGGGTCGAGAAGTACGGGAAGCAAGTCGCCGCTAGCAAGTATGGCGGCACGGACACCACCAGCACCAGTCAAAATAGTGGCGCCGGCCAAACTAATGGGACGACCACCGATGATGGGGCGTCGAACGGGACGACTACCATTGATCCTGGCAGTGACGATTCAACGGCGACGACCACGGATACTACGACCACGGACACTACTACCACGACGAAGTTAGCCACAGGCAGCAATGGCCCAACCACGAACAACAATCAAACCACAACGACTCAGCAAGGTGGTCCTGGCGCAGGTCTAGGTGGTGAAAGTGGCACACTATACGACTTAACCGGTATTTTTGACTAAGCTGGCAAGTTCCGGTGGCCATACTTGACCACCTTGCAACTGAGAAAAAAGACGGTGCCCCTAGCTGACGCAGCGGCACCGCAACGAACAATGAAAGGAGTTGTGCTATGACTCAAGAAACGATTTCGATTGTGTTACCTGTGTTCAATGAACATGAAATTTTGCCGACAACGATCCAAACTTTAGAGAATTTCGTCGCGGCGCAGTCACAGAACTATGAATTGATCTTTGTTGATGATGGCTCCAGTGATTACAGCGCCACGATCATTGAACATGCTCGTCAGCATTATGCCAACATCAAGCTGGTGCAGTTTGCTCGGAATTTCGGTCATCAAATCGCGATCACTGCGGGGATCCGCTATGCCAGCGGCGATGCGATCGTCGTGATGGACGCCGATCTGCAAGATCCCCCGGAAGTGATCAACGCGATGATCGCGCAATGGCATCAAGGTTATCAAGTTGTTTATGGCAAACGCGTTCAACGCGATGGCGAAACCTGGTTCAAGAAAACCAGCGCCCATCTTTTCTATCGCTTGCTGGCGCGACTCACCGACGTGGCCATTCCCACAGATACTGGGGATTTCCGCCTGATCGATCGCCAAGTCGCCGAAGTTCTCAAACGAATCAACGAAGATGACCCCTATGTGCGCGGGTTGATCAGTTGGGTTGGTTTTCGGCAAACGGCGGTGAGTTATGAACGCCACGAACGCCTAGCCGGTGAAAGTAAATATCCCCTGCGGAAAATGATCAAATTGGCGCTGGATGGCATCACCTCGTTCTCGGAAGTGCCCTTGAAGTTAGCCACTTGGTTTGGCGGCGGCTTGCTAGGGGGAGGCCTGCTGATCGGACTGATCAATTTATTGACCGGTAACCTTGGCGGCACGGGACTGATTGCCTTCCTACTAGTGAGTCTAAGCGGCTTGATTCTCCTGACCATCGGGGTGTTAGGCGCCTATCTGGGACGCATCTTCACCGCCAGTCGCCAACGGCCATTGTACATTGTGGCCAAGACGGAGGGGTTTCGCCAGAGCAACAGCCACACCCTGACTTGGGAACAACGCCAGATGACCAATTGACACCGACCCACCAAAACACCAAACAAAAACGCTAGCGGCGGCAGCCGTTAGCGCTTTTTGGCAGTTCTGAAATTCGTGATGACGATATTGATCGTTCCGATCAGCTTGGTTGCAATCACTGCAACGCGCCGCTTGGAGCCGGTTCGTTTGCCCGCATGCCGCCGGTCACCTGGTGAACTGACGCTGCGTCATCCTACTCGGCGCTAAGATCACCTAAGATCTTGGTACCGTGCAATTGACGGACGCCTAATTCAGCGGCGATCCGTTCGGCGTTCTCGTTGGTAATGCCACCACCTGGTAAGATCTCAATGCGGCCAGCCGCCAAGGCGATCGTTTGCGCCAGTTGCGCGAAATGTTGGTCGATCGGGGTGTTCAAAGGCCCACCATGGGTCAAAATCCGACTGACACCGTGATCCACCAGCCAGTCGATCGTGGCTTGTTGGCGCTGCACGGGAATCTCATCGAAGGCCATATGCATCACGACTTGTAAGCCGCCCGCCGCGCCAATCAACATCTCCATCGCTTCCGTATCCAAAGCGCGATCGGCGGTCAAGGCGCCGAAAGTGACCGCGTCCACGCCGACTTGTTGAGCGACGAATAAATCCGATTCCATGATTTTCAGTTCCAGATCATTGTAGACGAAATTGCCGCCACGGGGTCTGATCATCGCCACCAAGGGAATCTCTTGTTCATTCAAATAGCGGGCCGCTTCCGCCATCACCCCGTGACTAACGGTGGTACCGCCAACCGCTAAGTTGTCGTTGAGTTCGATTCGTTGAGCGCCAGCCTGAACCGCCGCGGGAATCTGGGTATAGTTTTCAACACAAACCTCTTTTAACACCATTGATCACTCCTTGTTAGAAACCTAGCATCGCTTTCAGTCCGAAGAACGCGATGACGATCACACCCAGCGCGATCCGGTACCAGCCAAATGCTTGGAAATCGTTCTTCTTGATATAGTTGAGTAAGAAACGAATCGACAGGTAGGCAACGACGAAGGAAACCAAGGTTCCGACCAGCAGCACCAACGATTGTTCACCTGTAAAGGAATTCCCCTTTAGGAAATATTTGCCGATTTTCAGCAAGCTGGCGCCGAACATTGTCGGAATGGCCAGGAAAAAGGAGAATTCGGTGCCGACGAAGCGAGAAGTCCCGATCATCATTGCGCCCAGAATCGTCGCACCGGAGCGTGACGTGCCTGGAATCAAGGCCAGAACCTGGAAGAGACCGATAAATAACGCCGTTTTATAGGGCAGCTGATTCAAATCAGTCAGATCACTTTGGCGATTCTTGTTGCGCCGTTCGATCAAAATGAACAGAACCCCATAGACAATCAAGGTTGTGGCGATCACTGGCCAAGAGGTCAAATGAGCGTCCATCCAGTCGTTCAAAGGTAGACCCACAATGATCGAAGGGAGGACCGCCACCAGGACCTTCAGCCATAACGTCCAAGTCTGCTGTTTCTCGTGGCTGTTTTTCTTCGGTGAGAAGGGGTTGAGTTTATGGAAGTAGAGCAGGATCACTGCCAGGATCGCGCCGAATTGGATCACGACCATGAACATATTGATGAACGCGGTGGATTCCTTCAGTTTGACAAACTCATTGGCCAAGTATAAATGGCCGGTAGAGCTGATTGGTAGAAATTCGGTGATACCTTCAATGATCCCCAGGATGATAGCTTTCAGAATATTCAACAGGGTAACGTCCCTTCAGTTTTTTTAGATATAGTTGCCGTGCTTAACGGGTGGGCAGGAACAAAACGCAGACACTTTCAGGCGTGTTGATGTCTTGTTGGATCTTCGTCAACAGGCCGGTCGCGGTGTTGCGGCGATAA
The DNA here is from genome assembly GCF_054785215.1 of Lapidilactobacillus salsurivasis. Taxonomy (NCBI): domain Bacteria; kingdom Bacillati; phylum Bacillota; class Bacilli; order Lactobacillales; family Lactobacillaceae; genus Lapidilactobacillus; species Lapidilactobacillus salsurivasis. Next base: position 13,462 of record NZ_BAAABI010000004.1, read on the forward strand.
AGGGTCGTATTATCTGTGTTCTGATTGGCGCAAACTAAGAATTCCTCGGTAGGATCTAAGTTGAAGTCCCGAGGGAAATCACCTTCAGAGCTGATCCGCTGGATTAAATTCAAGTCGCGGCCATCAGCGGTCACCGCGAAAACAGTCAGTGAATTGTGCCCGCGATTCGACGCGTAAAGGAATTTGCCATCACGGCTGATCCGAATCGCCGCGCTCCCATTGAAATCGGTATAATCGTCAGGAATCAATGAGTAGGTGGTGATCAAACTAAAGTGACCATCAGGATGGTAAGCCAAAACCTGGACCTTACTGGAAAGCTCGCCCAGCAAGTAAGCAATCTGCCCATTGGGATTGAAAACCAAGTGCCGTGGACCATAGCCCGCCTCGGTTCGATAGCTGGCAACCTTGGCCAAGTCGCCACTAGGACTGACATCATAGGTAACCAATTCGTCGATCCCCAAATCGCAAACGACTAAACGGTGATCGGGCGCCAGATCGGTGAAATGCACATGGGCGCTATCTTGTTCCGGCCGTGGACCACTGCCGACGTGATTGACCACACTAGCCAGCTCCAAGCCACCGTTGGCCAAGATCCGGTAAACTTGGACCTGACCCTTATGGTAATTAGCGCCGTAAACCAGTTGCCGATCTTCGTCAACCGCCACATAAGCTGGCGGTGCGCCGGCCGACGTGACCCGATTGATCAGCCGCGGCGTTCCACCAGAAAGATCATAGGCGCTAAGTCCGCCTTCTTCGCCTTCCTTAGTGACCGTGTACAAAACTTGGTTCTGGCTAAGCGCCAAGTAAGTCGGCTGGCCCACTTTGATAAAAGCCTGCGGTTCGTCGATTACTGCTTGTTCAGTATCCAAGGTGGCCTCGTAAATACCTTGACCAACGCGACGGGTATAACCGCCGAAGAGAATTTTTTCTTTCATGGTGTACCTCCATAATTTATCAATGTTAGTATAGCATAATCTAACAAACAAGCGGGCTTTTCTCGATGGTGAGTTTTTGTGCGTTGTGCGGTAATGACAAGCATGATGCGCTGGTATGACTGGCAAAAGTAGGTTGGCCGTGGCTTGCGCTGCAAAAGTAGGTTGGCCGCGGCTTGCGCTACAAAAGTAGATTGGCCGCAGCTTGCGCTGCGAAATTCGGGGTGAGCTCGCTGTGGGCGCTGTTTTGAGCCAATCCGCAAAGTGCGCGGCTTGTCTCAAAATCAGGCCTTGTCCTAAGCGGCAGAGCCGCCAAGGACAATTTCACGGCGATCTCACCCCGAATTTCTCCGCTCCAGCCGCTCAACGTTTTAGCAGTCGCTTGAGCACTCACGCCAGTTGACAAGCTATGGTCAATTGATGGGGAGCCACGCACTTGACGACCGTGGTTAGTGGTCACAAACTTTAAATTGGTGACACCAGCGCGGTCTGTCTGATGAACTGAGGCAAGTTCTTGATGAAGCAGCCGAATCAGTCGTTTTCCATCCATGAGTTGTTACGGAAACGGGTAGAGATATTCAGCCTATGCAAAATATTCCAACCTTCTAATCCAATCCGTTGGTATTGCGGTACCACCTCCAAAAGTAGGTTGGCCGCGGCTTGCGCTGCGAAATTCGGGGTGAGCTCGCTGTGGGCGCTGTTTTGAGCCAATCCGCAAAGGACGCGGCTTGTCTCAAAATCAGGCCTTGTCCTAAGCGGCAGAGCCGCCAAGGACAATTTCACGGCGATCTCACCCCGAATTTCTCCGCTCCAGCCGCTCAACGTTTTAACAGCCGTTTGAGCACTCACGCCAGTTGGCAAGCTATGGTCAATTGATGGGGAGCCACGTAATTGACGACCGTGGTTAGTGGTCACCAGCCTCAAATTGGTGACACCAGTACAGTCTGTCTGATGAACTAGGACTTGATCTTGATGAATCTCAGCTGAGTCGGTCGGTTTCCACCCGTGGAGTGTTACGGAAACGCATAGAAATGTGTTTGGTTTACGCAAAATGTTCCGAACTTCTAATCTGAATCTGTTGGTGTTGCCGTACCATTAAAAAAGGGCAATTGGTTGACCTCTAGCTTGCAAAAACACTTCGTCAGATACCCAACTTCGATTGCAGATAAGCTCGATTCTGCCTAGCAACCGCCTCAGGACGTGTGGCTCAGCGGTGAGATTATTCTTAGCGATTTATCGCTTAGAATAAGGCTCGATTTGAAGACAATTCCCGCTTTTGGAATTGGCTTCAAACGATGCCCACCGCGTTCCAGCCACGACAAACGTCCTGAGGCGGTTGCGTCACCACCCAACCCTGCGAACCCGCGATCAAGCGGACGATCAAGAATAGGAACCAGTCGTTCCCGATCAATTTCAAACGATGCCCACCACGTTCCAGTCCGCAACAGCAGTCCCAGCCGGTTGCGCTCACGTGCAACACCCACCAAAACCCGCAATCAAGCGCAAGCTCAGAAGCAGAACCGAACGTTCGAAATCAGTTCCCGCTCTTGCCAGTTCCGACATCTGGCCAACTGTGCTAGAATGACAGTAACAACATTTCAAAACGAGGTAGGTTTTTGACATGGATATTGAAGCAAAAGTAACAGCAGTCGGTCCCCAAGCGTTGACCAGCGGGGATCCGATGGTGATTCTGTTTAACGAAACAGCCAGCGCGGCCTTGCGCGAAGTGGCGGTGATTCAAACCTTCACCGATCCGACACAGATGCAACACTTGACCCTGAAAGTCGGCGATCGTTTGACAATCGCTGGGCAGGATTATCCCATCAAGAGCGTGGGAGAATTGGTCGATAATAATCTCCGCTCCATCGGACACGTGACGTTGGTCTTTGACGAAGCGGCGCCTATGGGCTTGCAAAACGCGATTCATTTCGCCAAACAGCCCAAACCGGCTTTCAAAGTGGGCACCACGATCATTTATCACTGTTCATTGGCTTGACGCTAAAGGAGGCCACTAATGGCGGCACAGAAATCTGAGAAAAAGAAACCAGGTTCGTGGTTTTATCAGTGGTTTTTAAATAATAAAGTGACCGTGATCCTGATCAACATCTTGCTTTTCTTAGCGGTGATCTGGATTTTTGCTAGTGTTAGCTGGGTCTTTCAGCCGGTGGGGGATTTCCTGGCGGTGGCGTTACCGCCGATTCTGTTGGCGGGCATTCTCTTCTATTTGATCGAGCCATTGGTTGAGCTAGCGGAGCGCCATCTGAAAATCCCGCGGATCTTGACGATCAGTTTGATTTTTGTGGCGGTTTTCGCGTTGATTGTGTGGGGGATCGTTAATTTGATCCCGATCATTCAAAATCAAACCCAACAGATTTTAGACAATTGGCCGCTATATTGGAAGAATATCGAAAACACCACTCGGAAAATCCTGAATGATTCTGAATTTGCCACGGTGCGTGACCAGATCAATCAGCAGTTGCAAAATATTTCCTCAGAATTTACCAAGCAACTTAATAGTAGTATTTCTGGCTGGTTCAGCAATATTGGTTCCGCGGTGGGCGCAGTTACGAATGTTTTGCTGGTTTTGGGGACGGCGCCATTCATCCTCTTCTTCATGTTGAAAGATGGTCCAAAATTCAAAGGCTATTTGCTGAAGTTCGTTCCAACGAAATTTCGCCACTCTACCGGCGAGCTTCTGACGGCCGTGAACTTATCTTTGAGTAATTATATTCGTGGTCAGCTGACTGTCGCGTTCTGGGTCGGTGTGATGTTTTCGGTGGGCTATGCCATCATTGGTCAGAAATACGCCCTGACTTTAGGTGTCTTAGCGGGTTTTCTGAACTTGATTCCTTATCTGGGCTCATTTTTGGCAATCATTCCCGCGTTGATCATCGCAGCTTTCACGAACACTTTCATGGTCATGAAAGTGCTGATTGTTTTCATGATCGAGCAAACGATCGAAAGCCGGGTCGTTTCCCCGTTGGTCGTGGGTAGCAAAATGGAGATGCATCCTGCCACCACGCTGATTTTGTTACTGGCAGCCGGGAAAATGTTCGGCCTGCTTGGCGTCCTTTTAGGGATTCCAACCTACGCGGTAGTGAAGATCCTGGTTTCACGCCTGTTCGATTGGTTCAAAACGGTGACTGGTCTCTATGATGAAGAAGAGCAATTGGGCTTGGTCGCACCGTCAGATGATCCGACCGCTGGCGGAACGCCGCCAACGGCAGAGCAACCGAAGCAAGAGCAGCATTCACCAAAATCATAACCGTTTTTCGGAAAGATTCACGAATTCTTTTCAGAAAATTCACTTTTTTCAGAAATAGGCTTGCCAATACTGAAAAATGCGTGGTATATTAGGTTCAAGGTCGAAGTCGGGCTTTTATCAAGGGTTTCCTTTGCTAAAAGTGACGGTGATGGTCTTACTAATGTAGCTTCTCGCTGTTGAAAAACCGAGGGGCTACATTTTTTTGTTTTCAGAGCGATCCTGGTTGACCGGTGGGGACTTGCAACCTTGATCCGTTAGCCGCGACCAGTGATTTTCAGTGATCAGTTCTGGATCGGGCCCGCTTTTGTCTCCCTGCCAACTATGTTAGAATAAACGTTGAAACTATTTGCTCGAAGTGGTTAACCACGGGCAAATTTTCTGATCAATGGCGTGGGCGCGAAACGGCGCCAACCTGGCCTGACTTGTTGTTCAGGAGAGGTTAGCACCGTGGACGCTTCCAACTTTAACTGTTTTAGCGGTGGTTTGGTCACGAATCGGTGCTAATCCAGGACACGCCAAAATTATCTATATTGAAGGACTTAGAAAATGACAAATCATATTGCTTTGTACCAACCGTTAATGCCAGCGAACACGGGCAATATCGCTCGGACTTGCGCGGCGACGGATACCGTTTTGCACTTGATCAAACCCCTGGGATTCCAAACTGATGATAAACATTTGAAGCGGGCGGGACTGGACTATTGGGACAAAGTTCGCCTAGTTTATCATGACGATCTGGCCGCGTTTCTGGCTACTGTGCCAGAAATGAAACGTTTGTATTTGATTACTAAATTTTCTGACCGGGTGTACAGCGAACCTGATTTCTCCGATATTTCGCTGGATCATTATTTCTTGTTTGGTAAAGAAACCACCGGTCTGCCAGAGGACTTCATGCGCGAACATCAGCAGAATTGTTTACGGATCCCGATGACTGATAATGTTCGGGCGCTGAATTTGTCGAATACGGCGGCGCTGGTGATTTATGAAGCCTTGCGTCAGCAGCGTTTCACTGGCTTGGAGCTGACCCATCAGTATCCGCATGATAAATTGAAATAGATTTCGTGAAGGCAAGCGCGGGCAGGCGAGTGCAGGTGTTAAGCCGGTCAAGCCGGTCCCTGCTTAGTTTGCCTGACTCAAAGCGCGGGGTATCACGAGTTTAGAAAGCACAGGAGGGAGTTTGGTAGCATGGCGAAACGTAAAGGCAAACGGCGCCAGTCACGGCGTAAGAAAAAATCAAATCTAACCATGAATATCGTGGGGCTGGTCTTCACGCTGTTCGCTGTTTTGGCGATTTTTCGCTGGGGGTTCTTGGGGAATCTGTTTGCTAACACCTTCCGCTTGTTTGTCGGGGACACTTATTTGATCGCGGCAGTGGTCTTTGGGATGACTGGACTATACATGTTGGTTCTGGGACATTTTCCCGACCGAATCCCGGCTCAACGCTTGTGGGGCATGATCTTGGTCTATTTGAGTAACCTGATTTTAAGCGCGACGATTCTGTTTCAGCATAACGCGATCCATGGTCAATTTCTGAAAGTGATCTGGAGTTTACTAGAGGCTGACTTTCGCCGCGGGCGTGTGACCCAATCTGTTGGTGGTGGCTTGCTGGGGACGGCTGCCTATAGCGCGACTTACTTCTTGGCCAGCAATTGGGGAACCATTATTTTCGCAATTATTATGATGATTGCTGGTTTGATGCTGTTCACCAATTTGCCATTCCAAGATCTTGTGCTGGGTTTGCAGAAAATACTAGGTTGGCTTCAACACGCTTTTCAAAAAATGGTTGCGGGTATTCGCGGGTTTCATCAACGGTTCTTTCAATCCGAGTCTGATCATGTGACAGCATCTAGTGCCAGTGAACCAAAACAATCCAGTTCGACGCCAGCGGCCACTGCGGCAGCGGATCAAACTGCGGCACCGACCCCACCACTGGACAAAAGTCAGGCGTCGGTGGATGCCATGATGGCGACGCCCTTTACGACCAGCAGCGCGGCGACCAATGACACCGCCGCGCCGGATCCAACATCGACGTTGGCGACGGACCCGGGCCCAGCGACTGATGACACCGATTTGCCGCGCCCGCACGATGGCTTTGATGTTCATTTTACGCCGACCGGTGGGGTGGTGGAACACGCGGCGACGGCGGCCTCCGCGGTTGCGCCAACTAGCGCGATCAAGCCGACCAAGCCGGTCAGTGTACCAGAACCGGAGCCGCAACCTGATTATGATCATTATCAGTTACCGACGACTTCGCTGCTCAGCGTGATTCCCCCGACGGATCAGTCTGGTGAATTAGCGTTGATCCAGAAAAATCGGACCACGTTGGATCAGACTTTTCGCAGTTTTGGGGTGGATGTTCAGATCATTCACGCTGATCTGGGGCCGACGGTGACGAAATATGAAGTCAAACCCGGTTTAGGCGTCAAGGTCAATAAAATCGTCAATTTAGCTGACGATTTGGCCTTAGCCTTGGCCGCCAAGGATATTCGGATCGAGGCGCCGATCCCGGGGAAACCTTATGTTGGGATCGAAGTGCCAAATCGCACGATTGCCACCGTCTCTTTCCGCGAAGTGATCGAAAAGCAGCAACGCCGACCGGAAAAGGTTTTGGAGGTGCCCCTAGGCAAATCCGTCACGGGCGAAATTGTTAGCGCGGATCTGACCAAGATGCCCCATTTGCTGATCGCCGGGTCCACGGGATCAGGGAAATCGGTGATGATCAACGTCATCATTACCAGTATTTTAATGCACGCTCGGCCAGATCAAGTCAAATTGATGCTGATCGATCCGAAGATGGTGGAACTCTCGATCTATAATGACATTCCCCATTTGCTGTTGCCGGTTGTGACCGAACCGAAAAAGGCGGCCAACGCGTTGAACAAGGCGGTCAGCGAGATGGAAGACCGTTACCAACGTTTTGAAGCCGCTGGTGTCCGCGACATCAAGGAATACAATACCAAGGTTCACCAGAATAACAGTGATAAGGCCAATCCAGTCATGACAGAAATGCCTTATTTAGTAATCGTGATCGATGAATTGGCGGATTTGATGATGGTCGCTGGCAATGAGGTCGAAACTTCGATCGTGCGGTTGGCCCAGAAAGCCAGGGCGGCCGGCGTGCATCTGATCATCGCCACTCAGCGCCCATCCGTGGATGTGATCACGGGCTTGATCAAGGCCAATATTCCTTCACGGATGGCCTTCGCAGTGTCCAGTGGGATCGACTCACGGACGATTTTGGACATGAACGGCGCCGAGAAGTTATTAGGACGTGGTGATATGATGTACGCGCCCTTGGGCCTATCGAAACCCGTTCGTGTGCAAGGCGCCTTCATTTCCAGTCAAGATGTGGAAACGATCAGTGATTTCGTCAAAAATCAGCAAGACGCTGAGTATGATGAAGAGTTGATCGCCCACGTCAATGATGTGAGCGATGATCACCAACAGAATGAACACGACGAGCACTTCGCTGAGGCGGTGGCCTATGTGATCCAAGAAGATAAGGCCAGCACTTCCATGGTGCAGCGGCGGTTTCGGATCGGTTACAATCGGGCGGCATTGATCGTGGAAGACATGGAGCAAATGGGTGTCGTCGGTCCATCCGAAGGTAGTAAGGGACGCAAAGTGATTTGGACCATGGCCAATTACCAGCAGTTTATGGCCGCTGAGGGTCCGGCTGATGGCTCGACTTACTTGTCTTAAGTTGTTTTTGCAGTGAGTTTTTGAATCGAGTCTTTGTATTCGACTTTTTGCAGTCAGTCAGCGCATTCATTTTTTATATTTGGCTCTCGTATCGTGTCTTGGCATCAAGTCTTTCCATTTAGTTTTTTGCCGGGCGTTATTTATATTGAGCCCTGGAATATCGGGCCCTAGAACCAAGGTTTAGAACCCGTGCCTAGGCGTGGCGACGTTGGTGGCGCCAGTTAATCGCCTCAAGCTCATTTTCAAAAAAAGTATCAGCGAATTCGGCCGTTGCGGCGACCCCGTTGTTATGGCGGTGGTCGCTTGATTAAATTAAGATCGAGGTTGTTGTGTGATATTTTCTCTTAAACCTGGGGTCCAATTGACTTGGACCACTACAACTAAATTTCAAACCAATGCGATCGAATGCCATTTCCTGCAGGGCATCGATCAGGCTAATTTCGGTGAGCTTAATTTGTTGAGCCGAATTTTAAGCAGTGGGTGTCAACGTTATCCCCATAGTGAGGAGCTCAGCGCGGCTTTGGCGGCTGGGTACGGCGCGGATCTGCAGATCAGTAATCGACCATTGGGGCAGTGGCATGACTTGATGTTTCGGCTGACCTTTGTGGAACCGCAAGCTGGTGGTGGCAATTGGCAAACTTGCTTGGCGCTGTTGCATGAGGTGATTTTCAAATCCCTCTTGAATACAGACCAAGCGGCGACCGCTTTTCAAGTCGAGAAAAGAGCGCTGATCAGTGAATTGCGTGATCTGCAAACGGATAATGGCTTCCAGGCCTTTTGCCAAACGAAAGCGGCTTTCTTTGTTGAGCCTACGTTTGCCAGCCAATTACAGTCGCCGTCGGTAGGGACACTGGCGGAGGTGGCAGCGGTGGATCTGGCGCGGATGCGTCAGTTGTATCGGGAAATTTTGGCGCAATGGCCGGTGCGGATCATGGGGCTATCGGCGTTGACTTTGCCTGAGGTGCAAGCGCAGTTGACGGCGGCTTTACCGTTTAGCGCCCGGAAGACTACGGCGGTGACCTTGCCGTTAGTTGTGCCGCAACAAGTTCGACCATTGCAACGCCGCGAATTACCGATTGCCGGGGCGCAGAGTCGGTTGTGCCTCGCATACATGGCGCCAACGCCATTAGTGCAGCAGCAACGGGACAACCTGCTGGTCCTGGGCCAAGTATTGGGTGGCAGTGAGCAGTCACTGTTATTTCAACAGGTGCGAGAAGAGCAGGGGCTAGTCTATGACATTAGCGCTTATTTCGATTTCACCTTAGGCTGGCTGCTGGTGGATGCTGGGGTGGCCGGTTCGCAATTGGACCAGGTGGCAAGCTTGGTCAGCGCCGCGCTCCAACAAGTGGCGGCTGGGGCAACGCCGGCGACCTTAGTTGGCTTGGTCCAAGATAATCTGATCCAGCGCCGTCGTCTGGTGGGGGATTCCCCGCAACGGCTGCTCAACCGGCAATTGAATCGCGTACTTCAGCCCCAATCATTGCGTTCCGACGCGGATTTTGCGGCGGCCTTACGCGCGATCACACCGGCGACTTTGGCGGCCAGTGTGGGTCAACTGAATTTACAAGTGGTGACCAAATTGATTGGCCAAGGAGAGGAGGAAGGCGATGAAAACGATGCAACTGAGTAATGGCTTGATGATCGATTTGATTGATAAGCCCGGCTATCTCAGTCAATTTGGCTTGGTGATGGTTGATTTCGGGGCGATCGATCGCCAAGCGGTCTGGCAGCAGCAACAATGGCAGTTTCCCGCCGGCACCGCGCACTTTCTTGAACACCAGCTGTTTAATAAAGCAAGTGGTGACATCAGTGAACGTTTCGCCGTCAATCAAGCGGAAACCAATGCTTTCACCACGCCTTCCAAGACCGCTTACTATTTTGCTGGCGCCGGGCAACTGGCCGAGAATTTAGACCTGCTAGGCGAATTGGTGGCGCAACCCTACTTCACCGCGGCCAACGTTGAGAAAGAGCGCGGCATTATCACGCAAGAACTGAATATGTATCGGGATCAGCCTGATTGGGCCTTGGTGATGGGCATCATGGCCCGACTTTACCCGCAGGAACCGATCGCGGAAGACGTTGGTGGCACGCCTGCCGCTTTAGCTCAGATCACGCCGGAATTGTTGTTGGCTGCCCACCACTGCTTCTATCAACCACAACGGATGCGTGTCAGTGTGGTTGCTGATCTCAGTCGGGTGGACTTGCCCCATTATTTCGCGGCGGCCTCAGTTTGGCAAAACCTGGGCCAGCTGCCCGCCCCAGCGCTGCGGGCGCCGAAGTTGGCTCCGTTGGCACGGGAGCAGGTGCCCACGGATAGTGTCGATGGTCCCACCAAAATTGCCCTAGGCTTTCGTGGTCAGCCATTGACTTCAAGTTTAGCGGCCATGACATTGCAAGTTGCCCTGGAGTTGGTTTTGACCACTTTATTCGGTGAAACGGCGAAACAATGGCGGCAATGGCGCGACGCCGGATTGGTGGATGACAGTTTCCAGTTCACGACTACGGTTGAACGGGCCTTCAATTACGTTTTATTGACCACTAACACCCCGCGACCGGCGGAATGCTTGGCGACGTTGCGGCAAGCGATCTTAACACCAGCAACCGTTGATGTGGCTGCTTTTGAGTTGGCGCGCAAGGAAATGCTTGGTAATGTGATGTTCAGTCAAGATAATTTGGAAAATCTCGGGGTCGAGGCCGCAGAATTAGGCTTTTACCACTGGGATTCCTGGGCCTTACGTGAGTATTTACAGACGGTCACGGTGGAACAAGCTTGGCAACAGGTGCGTCAATTCTTTGCGACCAGCAAAATGGCGGATTATCAAGTTATTGGAGATGACCAGGACTGATGGCAGACACAGCATATAAAGGGCGGGCCGTTGTTTTCGGCGCCTCGGGGAATATTGGCGGGGCGATTTGTCGCCAGTTGGCCGCCGCGGGTTGGTCCGTGACCATGCAGGCCTTTAAACACCAGGACGTGGTGCTGGGATTGATCAAGGAATTGAGCCGCGCTTACCCGCAACAGGATTTTCAGAGTTTTATCTGCGATCTGACCCGACCTGTGGCGCCTGATTTTTGGCAAACCCGGGGGGATTTCCAGGCCTTGGTGTTTGCGCAAGGGACGACGGATTATCAACTCTTTAGTAGCTTGTCCCGTGACCAGATCCAACGGATGTTCCAATTGCACTTATTGACACCGATGCAATTGATCCAACAGGCAGAGGCGAAACTTCTCCAACAGGAGCATGGTCGGATTGTCTTTGTGGGGTCGATCTATGGCGGGGTCGGTAGCGCGATGGAAGTGAGTTATAGTACCGTCAAGGGCGCTCAGTCTAGTTTCGCCAACGCTTACGCTCGGGAAGTGGCCGGCAGTGGGCTGACCGTCAATGTGGTGGCCCCTGGCGCAGTAGCCACGGCGATGAATGCCGATTTTTCTGACCAGGAGTTGGCCGATCTGCGGCAGGAGATTCCGCTGGGACGTTTAGCACAACCGGAAGAAATTGCGCTATGGGTCACCAATTTGGTGGCGCCGCAAGCGGATTATTTAACGGGGCAAACGCTGTACGTTGATGGCGGTTGGTTAAGGTGAAATATTAAGGAATCTTAATAGGTCTAATATTGAGAGTATGATATAATAATAACGATAATAGCTGGTGGTGAAGAAAGCGATGGACGAAGTAGGAAAGAAGTTAAAGAGTGCCCGGATCGAAAAGGGGTACACTTTAGATGATCTGCAACAGATCACCAAAATCCAAAAGCGATATTTGATTGCGATCGAGGACGGTAATTTTGATCAATTGCCGGGTGATTTTTATGTGCGTGCTTTCATTAAACAGTACGCCGAAACGGTCGGTCTGGACAGTCATGAGTTGCTAGATGAATTCAGTGACACGATCCCAGAAACCCAACCGCAAGACTACGTTGAAAATTCGATCGAGAACAAAAAGCGGACATTACACGATGAAACCAATTCGTTTGGCTATTGGTTACGTAATAATCTGGGCAAAATCATCATTGGTGTGGTGATCGTGATCGTGGTCGCCAGCTTGTATTTCTTTGCGGTTCGCGCGGCCAATCAACGCAAGACCCAGATCCCAGATGAGAGTTCTGCCTTGACCTCATCGACCAAGAGTAAGCAAAGTAGCAAAAAAGCCAGTTCAGAGAGTGCTGCCAAGTCTAGCTCCAAAGCGAAGGAATCGAGTCGCTCCAGTGAGAGCTCTGCCAAGAAAGACGAATTGAAAGTCACCGAAAACGGAACCAACGCCTTTACCGTTACCGGCTTGGAGACAACTGCGGATAACAAGCTGACTTTAGGTGCGTCTGGAAGTTCGGCTTGGGTCCAAGTCACGTTCCCCAGTGACACCAGTAGTAATTGGCAAAGTGTGTTGACCGACGGCGGGACCCATGAGCTGACGATTCCAGCTGGAACCACAACGTTCACATTGCAAAGTGGGAACACACCTTCAACGACTTTAAAAATCAATGATACAACCGTTTCGTTACCAACGGGTACTTCGGTTGTTCAGACCTTTACCTTTACGGTGCAGGCGACAAGTGATGATTCAAGTTCCAGTAGCGTTACTGAATAATAGTTGGGGTGGTTTTGTGGCATGAATTTACCAAATAAGTTAACTGTTTTTCGGATTATTTTGATTCCGGTATTCATTATTTTACTCGTTTTTAATTGGCCATGGGGACAAGTTAGTTTAGTTGGTTCGGTGATTCCGTTGCAGCAGTTTATCGCGGCCATTGTTTTCATTGTGGCGTCATTGACGGACTTGTTGGATGGTAAGATTGCCCGCAAGCACCATTTGGTCACTAACTTCGGTAAGTTCGCCGATCCGTTGGCGGATAAAATGCTGGTGATGACCGCGTTCATTTTCCTGGTTTCTTTGGGCAAAGTCCCGGCCTGGGTGGCAGCAATCATTATTTGTCGCGAACTGGCGGTGACCGGCCTGCGTTTGCTGATCGTGGAGCAAGATGGCCAAGTGATGGCTGCAGCGATGCCTGGCAAGATCAAAACAACTACTCAGATGTTGTCGATTGTTTTCTTACTCTTGAATGATATTTTCTTTGCGGGGATCCATTTTCCGATTGGCACGGTGCTCCTGTATATCTGCCTGTTTTTCACGATTTATTCAGGGGTCGATTACTTCGTCCAAAATCGCAATGTGTTTCAAGATACCAATGACTAATTAATAATGACTGAAAACGACAGGCTGTGGCAGATGCGCACCCTGTTCGTTTTTTTATTTCAAGATTTTTCGGGAAAATAGGTTGAGTTGGCGTACTTTAGGAGGTAGCAGCTTGAAAGCAGAAATCATTGCAGTTGGCACCGAAATTTTATTGGGTGAAATCGTGAATACGAATGCGCAGACAGTGGCTCAATTACTGGCTCGCCTGGGCATTACCGCCCAATATCAAACGGTAGTTGGCGATAACCCGCAGCGATTGACAGAGGTGATCACCACCGCTGAACAACGCAGTCAGGTGATTTTTTTGATTGGCGGTTTGGGGCCGACGCCGGATGATTTGACCAAGCAAACGCTAGCAACACATTTGCAGATCAAGTTGGCTCAGGATCCCCAGGCCGTGGCGAAGTTGGTGGCGTGGCATCAGCAGAAGCAGCAGCCAATGCCGGCAAATAACTTGGCCCAGGCCGAATATTTAGCTGGGGGTGAGCCTTTGACCAACGAAATTGGGTTGGCGGTGGGCAGTTACCTGAAGACGGAAGCTCATGCCTATTTTATTTTGCCAGGACCGCCACGGGAATTTGGTCCGATGTTGCGCCAACAGGTTCAGCCGCGATTAAGTCAGCTTCTAGGGCGTCAACAAGTGATCGTTTCGGAAATGGCGCGTTTCTTCGGGATTGGTGAATCGCTAATGGCCGAGCAACTTCAAGATTTGATCGCGACACAAACAAATCCCACCCTTGCGACCTATTTGAAACATTTTGAGGTTGGGGTGCGGATCACCGCTGCTGCAGAGAGCCAGGTTGCGGCCGAAGCACTGATCGCTCCGGTGTTGCAAGAGGTTAAACGCCGCCTCGCGCCATATTACGTTGGCCTAGGGGAGGAGCGGACACTGCCGGAGGAGGTCTTGACCCTGTTGCGGCGTCGACAAGCAACGGTCACCGCGGCCGAAAGCTTGACCGGTGGTGCCTTTCAAGCTCTATTAACCGGATTGGCGGGTGCCTCTAATGTGTTCCCCGGTGGTTGGGTGACTTATGCCAATCAGGTAAAGGCACAATTGCTGGGAATTGATCCGCAGCTGATCGCAACGGCGGGTGTTGTTAGTGCCCCGGTGGCGCAAGCGATGGCCGAACAAGCTCGACAATTGCTGGATACCGATTTCGCGTTGGGGTTCACCGGCGTGGCTGGACCGGATTCGTTGGAGGGTCAGCCGGTCGGGACGACCTTCATTGGGTTGGCCGAACGTGATCGACCCACGCAAGTGATCGAGTGTCATTTCGCCGGTGTCCGGAATGAGATTCGACAGCGCGCTGCGTTGAGTGGGTTCAAGTTACTTTATGATCGGTTACAACAGTGAATTAGAACATTTGTTCGCATTTTTCTTGATTTTTGACACGATTATCTGTAAAATTGTAGTTGTGACTAAGCGGATGCTTAGAAGGAGGACATATGGCTAAAGACGAGCGACAGGCGGCCCTAGATGCCGCACTTAAGAAAATTGAAAAGAACTTCGGTAAAGGCGCCATCATGCGGATGGGGGACAAGGTTGACACGCAGATCCAAACCGTATCGACTGGTTCGCTGGCTTTAGACCATGCGCTTGGTGTTGGCGGGTATCCCCGTGGCCGGATCGTGGAAATTTACGGACCAGAAAGTTCCGGTAAAACCACTGTCGCCCTTCATGCGGTGGCAGAAGTACAGAAGCAGGGTGGCACGGCGGCCTATATTGACGCGGAAAACGCGATGGATCCTGCTTATGCAACGGCGCTGGGTGTCAACATCGACGAATTGCTACTTTCGCAGCCGGATACCGGTGAGCAGGGGTTGGAAATTGCGGATGCCTTGGTAACCAGTGGCGCTGTGGATATTGTTGTGGTTGACTCGGTCGCTGCGCTAGTACCTCGAGCCGAAATCGAAGGCGAGATGGGCGATGCTCACGTTGGTCTGCAAGCACGTTTGATGTCGCAGGCCTTGCGGAAGTTGTCAGGCTCAATCAACAAAACGAAAACAATTGCCTTATTTATCAATCAAATCCGGGAAAAAGTCGGAATTATGTTTGGTAATCCAGAAACCACTCCTGGTGGCCGGGCGCTTAAGTTCTATGCGACGATCCGCTTAGAGGTTCGTCGAGCAGAGCAGATCAAGAACGGGACCGACATCATTGGGAACCGGACCAAGATCAAGGTTGTTAAGAACAAAGTTGCGCCGCCATTTAAAGTGGCTGAAGTCGATATCATGTACGGTCAAGGGATCTCGCGGAATGGCGAATTACTGGATATGGCGGCCGACAAGGATATTATCAAGAAGAGCGGCTCTTGGTATTCTTACCACGATGAGCGCATTGGTCAAGGACGGGAAAATGCTAAGCAATACTTGACCGATCATCCCGAGATGGAGACCGAAGTCCGCCATCTGGTCCGGGTCAGCTACGATATGGACCAAGATAGTGCCGCCGGTGAAACTGATTCGGTTGATGAAACAGTTTTGCCAATTGATAAAGAATAGGCGTTACGACGCTATAACGGTCGGCTGCGAGAATCAAGTCAACGCTGGATCCCTCAACGATTCAATTGACTCACCAGGGGTTTTCGCTAGACGCGTTCTGTGTCAGCACAAGTAGATTCATGCGTTATAACGGCGTTCCATCGATGGCTCGCTGGCTTGAAACCAGTTGTTAAACGATTGTTTAGTTGGTGTGATCATTCAAATGATCACGCCTTTTTTGTTGCAGGCCGTTGTTCTCAGGCGTCTAGGAATCACGATTACCGCTGAGAAACTTGGCTACCAATTGTTAAAATAAATGAGTAAAGCCAGCAGCTTCGATTGACACACTATCCGCTAACGTCTAGAATAGAAAGTGTGTAATCAATCTAAAATTTAACATCTTTAAAAATTACGTTTAGTATTTTTTGATGATGCGGAGGTGGATAGTATGGATAAAATGGGTCCTAGCCTACCGGTAATCCTCGTAATCGCATTCATCATGTTGGCACTTGGTGTTATTGTTGGCTATTTGATTCGTAAGGGAACTTACGAGGAGCAATTAAAGGAAGCTCAGGGAACAGCTGAGGATATTTTAGCCAGGGCCAAA
Organism: Lapidilactobacillus salsurivasis; assembly: GCF_054785215.1. Lineage (NCBI taxonomy): Bacteria > Bacillati > Bacillota > Bacilli > Lactobacillales > Lactobacillaceae > Lapidilactobacillus > Lapidilactobacillus salsurivasis. The sequence continues at coordinate 29,641 of NZ_BAAABI010000004.1, forward strand.
AAAGAAGCAGAGACTGCAAAAAAAGCAGCATTGGTGGAAGCACGGGATGAGAGTCATCGTTATCGTGCTGAAATCGAAAATGAATTGAAGCAACGACGCAACGAAGTTCAACGTTCAGAAAATCGCGTGGTTCAGCGGGAAGAGACGCTGGATCGGAAAGATGATGCGCTAGATAAGAAAGAAGCCAATCTTGATGATCATGAGGCTCGCTTGAATAATCGGCAGGCTAAAATCGAGCAACAAGAGGTCAAAGCGCAAAGTTTAGTGGATGAACAAGCAACCGAGTTAGAACGGATCGCCGCCCTCACGAAGACTGATGCACGTCATGAGATTCTTGATGAATTGAATGGCCAGTTGGTTCATGAACGTGCGGTTCAAATCCGAGAAAGCGAAGCCGATGCAAGACGCGAAGCAGACAAGAAGGCGAAGAGCCTAGTTGTTGATGCGATCCAACGCAGTGCGGCTGATTTAGTCACGGAGAATACTGTGACGGTTGTCAACCTCCCTAACGATGAAATGAAAGGGCGTATTATTGGGCGTGAAGGCCGAAATATCCGAACTTTGGAGACTTTGACCGGGATCGATCTGATTATTGATGATACCCCAGAGACTGTCGTTTTAAGTGGTTTTGACCCCATCAGACGGGAAATTGCCCGTTTGGCATTGGAGAAGTTGATTCAAGATGGGCGGATTCATCCGGCGCGCATTGAAGAAATGGTGGAGAAGGCTCGCAAAGAAATGGATGAGCGCATCCGCGATTTAGGTGAACAGGCTATTTTTGAGCTGGGCATTCATTCGATGCATCCGGATCTGATCAAGATCGTTGGTCGGCTTCATTTCCGGACCAGTTATGGTCAAAATGTGTTAAACCACTCCATCGAAGTGGCGAAATTATCTGGAGTTCTTGCTTCTGAACTTGGTGAAGACGTAAATTTAGCGAAACGCGCAGGATTATTACACGATATTGGTAAGGCAATCGACCATGAAGTCGAAGGATCTCATGTTGAGATCGGCGTCGAATTAACGACGAAGTATCATGAACCAGAAGTGGTGATCAATACCATCGCTTCGCACCACGGAGACGTAGAACCAACCTCAGCGATCGCGGTTTTGGTCGCGGCGGCAGATGCCATTTCAGCTGCTCGTCCTGGGGCCCGTTCAGAATCATTGGAGAATTACATTCATCGCTTGGAGAAGTTGGAGAATATTACCAAGACCTTCCCCGGTGTGGATCACAGTTTTGCGATCCAGGCTGGTCGTGAAGTGCGGGTAGTCGTGAAGCCAACCGAGATTTCTGATGATCAATCCGTGATTCTAGCACGGAACATCCGTAATAAAATTGAAAATGAATTAGAATATCCTGGTCATATCAAAGTGACCGTGATTCGCGAAACGAGAACCATTGAATATGCAAAATAGCCGGTTACCGGCTATTTTTTTGTTGCTGTTTTTTCTTGACTGAAATTTAATCGAAATAAAATGTTAAACTAGCGGTAACCGTTGTATAATAGTTGTTACTGAGTGAGAAAGCGAGCTTATCAATGCTTAGGATTATTGTTAAACTTTTTCTAACTATGATCATTGCGGCGGTGATCACACCGTTTGTTCGGCGGATCGCGTTTGTCTTAGGGGCGGTGGATAATCCCAACGCGCGACGGGTCAATAAAAAACCAATGCCAACAATGGGCGGCTTGGCGATTTTTATTGCCTTTAATTTTGCTGTCTTCGTGTTGTTGCGCCAGCAATTCCCGACCCACGAGCTTCTCGGGATCACGATGGGTGAGTGTGTGATCGTGTTGACCGGGATGATCGACGATATTGATGAATTATCACCGAAGAAGAAAATGTTAGGCATTATTATTGCTGGTATCGTTGTTTATTTTGTTGGTGGCGTGCGGATGGATCTGGTCTCCTTACCGTTGATCGGCACGTTCCATCTGGGTTGGGCCAGCTTCCCGATCACGATTTTCTGGATCATGGCGATCACCAACGCCGTTAACTTGATCGACGGGTTGGATGGCTTGGCGACAGGCGTCTCGATCATTGCGCTGTTTACCATGGGGGTGATGGCGTATTTCTTCCTATCCGTTGCCAACACCTATGTGGCCATCATGATTTTCGCGTTGGTTGCTGCTTTGATCGGCTTCTTGCCCCACAATTTCCACCCGGCGAAGATTTTCCTTGGGGATACCGGGGCGCTTTTTATCGGTTTTATGATCGCGGTCTTGTCGCTTAAGGGTTTGAAAAATGTCACCTTCATTACGTTGGTGATTCCCGTGATTATTCTCGGCGTGCCGATCACCGATACTGTTTACGCGATGTTGCGCCGATTATTAAATAAGCGGCCGATTTCGGAAGCCGATAAACACCATTTGCATCACCGTTTGATGCAGTTAGGCCTGTCGCATCGCCAAACAGTTCTGGTTATCTACGGCTTAGCCTTGATTTTCTCCTTTATCGCGTTACTTTATCCATTGTCGTCCTTGTGGGGCAATATTTTATTGACGATCGCGGTTTTGGTGGGGCTGGAACTATTCGTGGAAGTGATCGGGCTTGTCGGCGAGAATCGCCAGCCATTATTGCGCGCGATCAGGCGCCTCGTTAAAAAGATGGAACGGCATTCTGATACCCCGGAGAACTAGGTCTGGGGTAATGTCTTCGGGTCGCGGCCGGCGCAGTCTGCTTTGCGCGATGACAACTAGGGACATGATGTTTCTAATTAATCTAAAAACCCTCAAGCCAAACTTAGCGGCTGAGGGGTAAAATAAATTTTTGACCCAAGAGAAAAACGTAGCCCGTGGCGGCTACGTTATTTTTTTGCAGTGAGCGGGACTTCGCGAAACGAGGTTTGTAACTGTTCAACTTGAACTTGCCCCCGGAGCCAATCTTCGATCTGCGCCATTTGGGCAGTGGCAGTTTGCTGGTCCAGCCAGATCGTCAGGCTGACTTGATCGGTATAATCACTGGCGGCCACCGTGATCTGGGCGCGCTGTAATTGATTCTGTAAATAATCCAAGTCACTATAAGCAAAAGTCAACCGATAGGCCGTTTGCTCGATCCCTTGGACCAAACCAGCGGCGTTGATCGCGGCGGTGGTCGCTTGGCCATAAGCGCGGATCAAGCCGCCAGCGCCAAGTTTGATCCCGCCAAAATAGCGGGTCACAACACAGAGAAGGTTATTTAAATTTTCCTGTTGGAGGACATTAAGAATCGGCGAGCCGGCCGTGCCGCTTGGTTCCCCATCATCACTAAGGCGCTGGATCTCATTAGCGAAGCCTAATTGATAGGCGAAACAATTATGGGTGGCCTTATGTTGTGCTTGGCGAACTTCAGCCAATTGGTCTTGGGCTTGGGCCTCGCTTTCGACTCGAAAAACTTGCCCAATAAAGCGCGATTTCTTGATCAGAAGCTCGGCTTGCGCGTTTTGCGCGATCGTGCGATAAGTTTCGATGAGAATCAGTTCCTTTGCGTAATTAGTTATGGTGATGACAATGATGAAAGTGTGTGAGCAGAGTGAAGCAGAAGCCGCCTTGATCCAGCAGTGGGGCTGGCTACTTGCCGGTCGGCAATTATTACTGGGGACACTGCCTCAGGAATTGCAGGTGGCGCTTAAGGAGCTGGGCACCAGCGGCCAACAAATTCAGTTGGTTCCCGGAGCTTTTGCCCAAGGATCACGGTGGTATTGTCAGCGGTGTGGTAGTCGCTTGCGAGCCGATCAACGGTTACCAAGTGGTCAACTTTATTGTACCGCTTGTTTGGCGTTGGGTCGAGTTTGCCAAAATAGTCAATTGGTCCGCTTTCCCAGCGCGAACCATTTTTCTGTGCAGACGCCGGTGTTAACTTGGACGGGGGAATTAACGCCGCAGCAAGAAAAGCTGACCCGGTCTTTGCTGGCTGGTTATCAACAAGGGGCGTCGGTCCAACTGTTGTGGGCGGTGACGGGTGCAGGTAAGACGGAGATCACATTTAAGCTGATCGCGGCCTATTTGGCCCGGGGAGCGCGGGTAGGCTTCGTCTCGCCGCGTGTTGATGTTTGTAATGAGATTTATCCCCGATTGCAGCAGGCGTTCGCCCAGACCAAGATCGGCCTTCATCATGGTCAAGCGAAGCCAGTGCCGCAAGCGGAACAGTTAGTGGTCGCCACGATCCATCAATTGATCCGCTATTATCAAGCCTTTGATTTGTTGATCGTGGATGAGGTCGACGCCTTTCCCTATGTCGGCGATCCCATGTTGGAGCGGGTGATGCGGCAGGCCGTCCAACCCACGGGTCAGCGGCTTTATTTGAGCGCGACGCCGCCGGCCACCATGCGGCGCGCGGCGCGTCGTGGACAACTGCCCCTACATTACTTGGCCCGCCGCTTTCACGGACGCCCTTTAGTCCAGCCCCGGGTCGTTTTCGGGCAAGTCTTTCAACAAGATCAGTGGACCGGGCGTCTGCGCCGACTGTTAGCGCCTTGGCTGGGGCGTCAGCGTCGCTTATTGATTTTCGTGCCCCAGGCCGCTAGTTTACCCCGCTATTTGGCCGCCTTACAACAGGCGTTCCCCAGTGTTCAAGCGCAAACGGTCCACGCCCAAGATCCCCTGCGCTTGGAAAAAGTCGCTGACTTTCGCGGCGGTTCGGGGCAAGTCTTGTTGACGACGACGATTTTGGAGCGGGGCGTGACTTTGCCCCATGTGGATGTGCTGGTTTTGGCGGCGGATCATCCTAACTTCAATGTTGCAAGTTTGGTTCAAATTGCCGGTCGGGTCGGGCGGGCACCCACGAATCAAGGAGATCAGGTGGTCTTCTATTGTCAATATGAGAGTTGGGCGATCAGTCAGGCGTGCCATCAAATCAAACAACTGAATCGTCGTGGCGGCTTCTGATGGTCGTTTGTTTGTTGTGCGGTCAGTCGTTCACGCCGCGCTATTCGTTGAAGCAATTGTTGGTGGATCGTCATTGGTATTTGGACCGACTTTGTCCCCTTTGCTTGCGCGGATTTCAGCCCCTTGACCGACGCCACGCCTGCCCCCAGTGCGGTCGCCTGTCAGAACAGGGGCAACGCTGTTATGATTGTCAACGCTGGGCTTTGACGGCTGAGCTCCTGACTAACCGGGCTTTGTTTACTTACAACGAGGCGATGCAGGCCTATTTTCAACAGTATAAAGGGGTAGGGGATTATCGGTTGCGGTTGGTTTTCGCCGGGCATTTGCAGGCGGTGTTCACGGCGTTGCCCCGCCGGACGCTGATCATCCCGATCCCCACCAGTCCCAGTCACTGGACCCAACGCCAATTCGATCCGGTTCTAGGACTGATCGAATCGGTCTCCCGGCCGGACCGACGTTTAGCCAGTCAAGAACAATTGCAGCATCAGGCTCAGCTGACGCGGCAGGAGCGTTTGGTGAGCCCACAACACTTTTATTGTCCGCAGCCTTGCCCTAGCGCCGACCAACAACGTCCAGTCTTATTAGTCGATGACATCTATACCACTGGGCGCACTTTGCGTCATGGACAGGCGGCCTTACGCCAGGCTGGTTATCAGGGAGAAATCACTTCATTAACAGTGGCGCGGTGAAGGGCTTCTGTTTCTTTTTTATGATTTTTACAGTCTTTTCATTGTTAAATGGTAAGCGCTTCGATATAATAAAGGTGAGCCAATCATTATCATTGGCTACTGATGTAACTTGAAAGGAGCGAACGACTATGTTATCGTTCAATGTTCGTGGTGAAAATATCGAGGTTACCGAGGCAATTCGGAGTTACGTGGAGAAACGATTAAGCAAGTTAGATAAATATTTTGAAGAGCCTGCTGATTCAATTGCCCATGTTAACCTAAAAGTTTACACAGATAAGACCGCAAAAGTCGAAGTGACGATCCCACTTCCTTACTTGGTTTTGCGGGCTGAAGAAACATCTCCTGACATGTATGCCAGTGTCGATCTGGTCACAGATAAGCTTGAACGGCAGATTCGCAAGTACAAGACAAAAATCAATCGCAAGAGCCGGGAAAAGGGAATCAAGAACTTTGAGTTGACTGGTCCCGCTAATGGCGCGATCGATGTTCCTGAACAAGCACCCAAGGCTAAAGATGAGATGGTTGTCGTTCGCACCAAGCGGTTAGCGTTGAAACCAATGGATTCAGAAGAAGCTATTTTACAAATGAATATGCTTGGCCATAATTTCTTTATTTTTGAAGATGCTGAAACCAATGGCACTAGTATTGTTTATCGTCGTCGCGATGGTCGTTTCGGTTTGATCGAAACCGACGAATAGCGAGTGAACAATTGAGTAGAGTTGATTGAAATGGTCGCGCGGTTGCGCGGCCATTTTCTAATGGTGTCTGTTTGTGTCGTTGGGGGGATGGTTGACGCCGCTGGGATCAGTCCAAGCCATGGCCGGTCAACTGTCACCCTGAACGAAGCCAGCACAACGCCAGTTGCAGGAAACGTCTTTGCAAATCTGGCTAAAATAACTTGCTGGCGATTGCCCCTTTTTTTATGCAGCGTTTTTGGTTACAATGAAGATAATGCAGTTTGGCATCGATGATGGGAATCAAACGAGTGGGGAACTTGCTTGTTTATTTAAATCAATCTATTCACACGCAGGTCTTTTAATGATAAAATAGATTGAATACTGTCAAATGACAACTAGAATTCGATTGACAGGAGAGGAATTCTGATTTATGGCGAATATTTTAAAGAGATGGATCGAAAGTGATAAGCGTGAGGTTGCTCGGATGGGCAAGATCGCTGATAAGGTCGAAGCTTACGCTGACCAGTTCGCTGAACTTTCCGATGAAGAATTACAAGGTAAAACAGAGAAATTCAAGGCGCAAGTGGCTGGTGGCGCGACCCTTGATCAAATTCTGCCAGAGGCGTTCGCGGTGGTCCGTGAAGGTTCACGGCGGGTTTTGGGCTTGTATCCGTTTAGGGTCCAGATCATTGGCGGGATCACCTTACATGAAGGTAATATCGCCGAAATGAAAACCGGTGAAGGTAAAACTTTGACGGCGACCATGCCAGTTTACTTGAACGCGCTGGCTGGTAAAGGTGTTCACGTTGTCACGGTCAATGAATACTTATCAAGTCGTGACGCGGAAGAAATGGGCGAACTCTATCATTGGTTAGGCTTGAGCGTTGGCTTGAACCTGAACAGCAAGAATACCGATGAGAAGCGGGAAGCCTACAATTGTGATATCACTTATTCCACGAACAGCGAACTTGGGTTTGACTATTTGCGGGATAACATGGTGGTTTATAAGGAACAAATGGTTCAGCGGCCGCTGAATTACGCAATCGTCGATGAGGTCGATTCGATTTTGATCGATGAGGCGCGGACACCGTTGATCATTTCCGGTCAGGCCACAGGTACGACGGCGATGTATGTGCGGACCGATCGTTTCGTCAAGACTTTGAAAGAAGACGACGATTATAAGATTGATTGGCAGACCAAGTCGATTGCCTTGACTGAACAGGGTATCCAAAAGGGCGAAGCTTATTTTGGCACCAAGAACCTTTATGACATTGACAATACCGTCCTGAACCACCATTTGGATCAGGCGTTACGGGCGAACTATGTCATGTTACGTGATGTGGATTACGTGGTCCAAGATAACAAAGTCCTGATCGTTGACCAATTTACTGGTCGGGTCATGGATGGACGTCGTTATTCTGATGGGTTGCATCAGGCGATCGAAGCCAAAGAAGGGGTCAAGATCGAAGAAGAATCCCAAACAATGGCCAACATTACTTATCAGAACTACTTCCGGATGTACAACAAGCTTGCCGGAATGACTGGGACGGCCAAGACCGAAGAAGAGGAATTCCGTGAGATCTACAACATGGATGTCATTTCGATTCCAACTAACCGGCCGGTGATCCGGGTGGATCATTCTGATCTGCTCTACCCTTCATTGATGAGTAAATTCAATGCGGTCGTTGGCGATATCAAACAACGCCACGAAAAAGGTCAACCGATTTTGGTCGGGACTGTCGCCGTTGAATCTTCTGAATTATTGTCCCACTTATTGGATCAAGAACACATTCCTCATGCGGTCTTAAACGCTAAGAACCACAAAAGAGAAGCGGAAATCATTATGAACGCCGGTCAACGTGGCGCGGTTACGATCGCGACCAACATGGCTGGGCGGGGAACCGATATTAAATTGGGACCTGGCGTGGTTGAATTAGGTGGTTTGTGCGTGATCGGGACCGAACGACATGAGTCGCGGCGGATCGATAATCAGCTGCGGGGCCGTTCTGGTCGTCAAGGCGATCCTGGCGTCACACAATTTTATCTGTCCTTACAAGATGATTTGATGAAGCGGTTTGGTTCCGAACGAATCAAAGCCTTCCTTGATCGCTTAAATGTCACCGAAGACGAGCAGGTGATCCAATCACGGATGATTACGCGTCAAGTCGAAAGCGCGCAGAAGCGGGTCGAAGGGAACAACTACGATACGCGGAAGAACACGTTGCAGTATGATGATGTTATGCGGCAACAGCGTGAAGTCATTTATCAGCAACGGCAACAAGTGATTTCGGCAACGGATAGTTTACAAGATGTGATTCTGCCAATGATGAAGCGGACTGTGAGCCATCAAGTCGATATGCATACGCAAGGGGCGCAAAGCGAATGGAATCTGCAAGCTTTGTATGATTACGCTTTGGCCAACTTGGTCAGTGACAAGCAATTGAAACTGGCCGACCTTGAAGGCAAATCAGTGGAACAATTGAAGCAATTGTTGACTGACTTCGTTGAAGCCAACTACCAGGATAAGAAAGAAAAACTGGTTGATCCTAGCCAAATGCTGGAATTTGAAAAAGTCGTTGTGCTGCGGGTCGTGGATGATCATTGGACCCAACATATTGATGAAATGGATCAATTGCGGCAATCCATTGGTTTACGTGGTTATGGCCAAATGAATCCGTTGGTCGAATACCAAGAAGAAGGTTATCGCATGTTTGAAGAGATGATCTCCGATATTGATTTCGATGCGACGCGTTTATTCATGAAGGCAGAGATTCGTCAAAATATTCGGCGTTAAAGTCGGAAAACATAGAGAAGGACGCTGAACAAAATGAAGTAATTTTGGCGGCGTCTTTTTCTTTATCGAAGGTTGCGAAAGGGTGTTTGAAAATGGAATTTGCTGAAATGCGCCATGCGCTGGAAGACGCGCAAACAAAGATCAATCAATTTAGGGGGTCTCTTTGACTTAGATGGCCTCGCCGAGGGAATCGCGGCAAACGAAGATGAAATGAGTCGACCTGATTTCTGGGATGATTCCGAAAAAGCTCAAAAAGTCATCGATGATAACAATAATTTAAAGGAAAAGTATGACAATTTTAATCAGTTAGTTACAATGGCGGACAATATTTCTGTTACGCTAGAGTTATTGCAAGAAGGACCAGACGCGGAGTTACAAACGGAAGTGGAAGCAGATTTGGTCCAATTGCAAAAACAACTACAGGATTATGAGTTGAACCTTTTGCTTGCGGAGCCCTATGACAGTAGCAACGCGATCTTAGAAATCCATCCTGGCGCTGGCGGCACCGAGTCCCAAGACTGGGGCGCGATGTTATTACGGATGTATCAGCGCTGGGCCGCCAACCATCATTTCGGCGTGGAAATGGCCGATTATCAGCCAGGCGATGAAGCCGGGTTGAAGAGCGTTACCCTAATCATCAAGGGGCATAACGCTTATGGCATGTTGCGCTCCGAAAATGGTGTCCATCGGTTGGTGCGGATCTCGCCGTTCGATTCTGCCGGTCGGCGGCATACGTCTTTCGCATCGGTGGAGATCATGCCTGAATTAGATCGCTCGATCAAGGTCGATATTAGTCCCGATGACTTGCGCGTCGATGTTTTCCGTTCTAGCGGCGCTGGTGGTCAGCACATCAACAAGACCTCTTCCGCCGTGCGACTCACCCATTTACCAACGGGGATCGTGGTCAGTTCGCAAGCCCAACGTTCGCAATTGCAGAACCGAGAAACAGCGATGGCGATGCTGGAGGCCAAGTTGTACCAACGGGAACAAGAAGAACAACGCCAAAAAGAAGCGGCGATCAAGGGCGAGCAGCCAGAAATCGGTTGGGGTTCACAGATTCGCTCGTATGTTTTTCATCCCTACACCATGGTCAAGGATCACCGCACCAACTATGAGACCGGTAATGGTCAAGCAGTGATGGATGGCGATCTCGATGGCTTCATTTATAGCTATTTGCAATGGCAATTACAACGAAAAAATCCGAAATAGAAACTTTGAGGTGACAAAATGCTTAAGCTTTTAAATGTTGAGAAACGCTACGACAATGGCGTCTCGGCTTTAAAAAATGTAACGCTGACCGTCGAACAAGGCGAATTTGTCTATTTAGTTGGACATAGTGGCGCCGGTAAATCGACGTTGATCAAGCTCATGTACCGTGAGCTGGTGCCAACCAGTGGCTTCATTCAAATCAATAACTTCGATCTGCGCCAAATGAAAGAGCGACAAGTGCCTCAATTGCGGCGGACACTAGGGGTCGTGTTCCAGGATTTTAAATTGTTGCCGAAAATGACCGTCGGCGAGAATATCGGCTACGCGCTCCAAGTTATCGGGAAAAGCGATTCCGAAATCAAAGAAGCGGTCGAGCAAGTTTTGAACGATGTGGGCTTGGAAAAGCAGGCCGACCATTTTCCTAACGAGTTATCCGGGGGTCAGCAGCAGCGGGTCGCGATCGCCCGAGCCATTGTCAATCGGCCGAAAATTCTGATCGCTGATGAACCGACGGGGAACTTGGATCCCCAAACCACTGAAGGCATCATGGATATTTTGCAACGCATCAATAATCGCGGGACAACGATCATTATGGCAACCCATAACCAACAAATCGTTGATGAATTACCCCATCGTGTGATTGAGATCTCTGCAGGTCAAATCATTCGTGACGAACAAGGAGGACAATACACACATGAATTGGACAACAATCAAACGACATCTGCGCGATAGTCTGCGGAGCCTGAAACGTAACGGCTGGATGGCTTTCGCGGCAATCAGTGGGGTCGCCGTGACAATTCTGTTGGTGGGGATCTCCTTAGCGGTTGTTTTCAACGTCACCAAGCTGTCTCATGACGTGGAAAGCGACGTTCGGGTCCATGTTTTGGTCGAGCCCAAGACCACCAACGCGCAAAAGGATCAATTGGAAACAAAATTAAAGTCGCTGCAAGGCGTGACCAAAGTGACTTATTCTTCGAAAGCGAATGAATTGAAGAAAGTTGTCAGCCAGTATGGGGATTCTTTCAAAATGTTCGGTGGCGATGATAATCCGTTGAATGATGTTTATACGATCAAAGCGACCAACCCTGAACAAACCGTCGCCATCGCGAAAAAGGCCGCCAAATTGAAGCATGTCGCCAAAGCAAATTATGGTGGCGATGAGGCCAAGAAATTGTTCCGAACGATGGATAGCGTCCGTAATTATGGCGTGGGCTTCTCAGTCCTTTTACTGATTGTGGCGATCTTCTTGATTGCAAACACGATTCGGATTACGATTTTGTCGCGGCACAATGAAATTGAAATCATGCGCTTAGTTGGGGCGACTCGGTGGTACATTCGCTGGCCGTTCATTCTGGAAGGCGCATGGACCGGCTTGCTAGGGGCGATCGTGCCGCTGGTGATCATTGATCTTGGCTATGCCAATGTTTTCCGCGCGGTTGGTCGGCAATTGGCGACCTCTGGCTACAGTTTGATGACACCGGGTCAATTGATCTGGCCGTTGAACTTAACGTTGGTTTTAGTGGCCATGTTGATCGGGGCTTTCGGCGCCGCCATCTCCATGCGTCGTTTCTTGAAGGTCTAGGGCCTTTACCACAAGTCACGTATTTACCTGAAGGCTGGCGCTATTTTTAAGGTCGGCTAGGTTGCAGTTGCTGTTGAATCTATCATTGAATAGCTCATTGAATAGATCATTAAAATCTATCATTGAATAGCTCATTAAAATTGGTCTAGAATTTTTTGGGGTCATTAAAGTAGCTCTTTAAATAGATCATTCAAAAGAACCAAGTCAAGAAGTCTGTTCGCGCTGGCGATCAGGCTTTTTTTCGTGGGTGTGGCGCCGGGGATCCAGGGAGATTTGCTGGAATTGAGAACCGCATTCAACTTTTACGGCAGAAAATGCTATACTTAAATCAGTAGATTAGCTAGAAAGCGCTGACTCGATTAGACATTACTTGGGGAACGTGGGGTTATTTATGGTGAAAATCTTGGTCGTTGATGATGAGGTCGCGATCCAGCAATTGATCAGCTACAACCTGGAACAAGTTGGTTATCAAGTTGCGACTGCCGGTGATGGGGAAAGCGCCTATCAGCTGGCTGTGGCCGAAGAGTTTGATTGTATTGTTTTAGATTTGATGCTACCGAAAATGGACGGGATCGAAGTGACCAAACGCTTGCGTCAGGCCGAGGTCCAAACACCGATCATTATGTTGACGGCCCGTCATGAGGAAGCCGACAAAATCATTGGTTTAGAACTTGGCGCGGATGATTATATGACGAAGCCGTTTAGCCCCAGGGAATTGCTGGCGCGGATCAAAGCAATCCGGCGGCGCGTCCAGGTGACGACGGCGCCGTTGACCGGCGACCAAGTCGTTTTCGCGGAAACCACCTGGCAAACTGGGGAAAGCTTCGTGACCCGGGCAGGTGAACGGCTTCATTTGACCCGCAAAGAATTTGAGTTGTTGACCTATTTGGTGCAGCACCGCGGCAAAGTGATCTCACGGCAGCAGATCATGACTAATGTTTGGCAGACCCATGAAGCCATTATGAGTCGGATGGTGGACATGCAGATCAGCCATTTACGAGATAAAATCGAACCAGATCCGAAACACCCAACGTTTTTGTTGACGGTGCGGGGGTTTGGTTATCGTTTGGAGGTTACGAAAGTTGAAGCATAAACAGAAATTACGCTGGTTGATCGTCGGAATTTGCGCGCTCATTTTTTATTTTGCCTTCTTTTTCATGGGCAATCATTTCATTCAAAGTACCCAAAAGGAACAGGTCAAAGCGCTGGGACAGGATTATCAGGATGCCCTCTTGGGTCAGGCCAAGGCCCAAACTTTGAAGCGCTGGCAACGAAATTATCAAGTTGAAGTGGTTGATTTGCCGGTCACTGGCACGTCTGAGTTGGCCAAGGTCGCCCAAAACGTGGCGAAACATAATTTGGTCAATACCGGCGCGCCTTATTTGAAGGTGGAGTATCGGCAACGTCGGTATTTGTTGTACCTGATCAGTGACAGCGCCTCTAAGCAGAACGAGGCCATGCTGGTGCAACCGTTGGCCAGTATTTGGGGCGATTTCCGGGCGCTTTGGGTGACCTTTTCGCTGCTTTATTGGCTGTTGATCGCGGCCTTTTTCTGGTTGATGTGGCAACACCAAAAGAGTGTGCGTCGTAAGCTAGGCTTATTGCGCCACAATGTGGTGGCGATCACTCAGCAGCAGGAACCGGAACCGGTCCTTTTCACGGCGGACGATCCTTTCTTCCTCTTAGGCAATCAATTGAAGGATTTGAGCCAGATCCGCGATCAACAATTGTTGGCGGCCCAACTTCATGAGAAGAGTTTCCGTTCCCTGATCAATAATTTGCCCTTGGGCGTGATGCTACTCGATCGTGATGGTCGCGTGGAAATGGCCAATCAAGCGGTCGCGACGATTTTGAATGTGGCGAAAATCGACAGCGCCGCGGAGAATTATGTGGATTATGTCAAAACTTATGCCCTCAGTCGCATGATCGAGCACGCGCTGCGGCAGCCAACGGTCAAGCGTCATCAACGCCGGGATATTCAGTTGGTTGGCGATGACGGGCGCTTTGTGGAAGCTGATGTGATCTCTTTGATCGGCGATGAAGCGGAACTGAATGATATGCGCGTTTTGGTGATGTTGTATGATCTGACCGAGATCAAGCAAAATGAACAAATGCAACTGGACTTTGTCGCCAATGCCAGCCATGAGTTGCGCACACCGGTGACCGTGATCGCCGGGTATGCGGAAACATTGTTGGCCGGCGCGCAACATGATTCGATCAAATCACGGGAATTCATCCAAACGATTGCCGAACAGGCTCATCATTTGGAGGAGTTGATCCACGATATCCTGTTGCTCTCTCGGGCCGATCAAGACATGCCGATCAAATGGCAGACAGTCAATTTGGAGCAAGTCGCGCAACAAACAATCAAAGTTTTGCAAGACCCGATCAAGGCCAAGCAATTGAAAGTTAATCTTGATGTGGCGCAATACACGGGTCCGATTCTGTCGGATGAAGTGAAGTTGGAACAGATCATCAAGAATTTGGTGACCAACGCGGTCCGTTACAATCGGGAACAGGGCGAAATAACGCTGGCCTTGGCGACGACGGCGACCGCCACCACGATCAAGGTGCGTGATACTGGGATCGGGCTGACAACGGAGGACCAGACGCGGATCTTCGAACGCTTTTATCGGGCCGATCACGCTCATAACGCTACGGAGAAGGGCACCGGCTTGGGCTTGGCCATTGTCGCCAATCTGGTCGATCAGCTCAATGGTCAGGTGACCGTGCAAAGCCAGTTAGGGGTCGGTTCCACGTTTATCGTGACCTTACCAGTCAACCACGTTGAATAATTTACCTAAAATTTACAAAGAACGTGATTATCTGTTACATTGGCCTCGTATACTAGTTAGGTAGTTAACTTGGAGGACTTAAACTTGAAGAAAAAATGGCTCTACTTGCTAGGCCTGCCAGCCTTGACCTTGATGCTGACGGCCTGCGAATTCAAGCAAACCGGACAGTCGATCACCGCCGTCGGCTCCTCGGCGTTACAACCGTTAGTTGAAGCGGCGGGGGATGAATTTACCAAAGAGAACAGTGGCGAATTCGTCAACGTTCAAGGTGGCGGGTCCGGGACCGGCTTGTCGCAGATCCAATCGGGTTCAGTGGAAATCGGCAATTCCGATTTGTATGCCGGCCAGAAAAGCGGGATCGACGCCAGTAAATTGGTCGATCATAAAGTGGCGGTTGTCGGGGTCACCCCGGTGATCAATCCTAAATTGAAATTGACAAATTTGAGCACCGCGGAGTTGGCTAAGATTTTCTCCGGGGACATCACGAATTGGCAACAATTGGGGGGACCTGATCAGACCATTGTGGTGATCAATCGGGCTCAAGGTTCGGGCACGCGCGATACTTTTGAGCGTTGGGTCATGAAGGGGCAGACCTCAATGCAGGCTCAGGAACAGGATTCAACCGGCATGGTGCGCCAGATCGTGGCTTCCACCCCGGGCGCGATCAGTTACATGGCCTTTCCCTACGTTGATAAAACGATCAAAACCATTAAAGTTGACGGGGTGAGTCCAACTTCGGCCAATGTGACGACCAACAAGTGGCAGATCTGGTCCTATGAGCATATGTACACCAACGGCCAACCGACTGGCCTGACCAAACGTTTCATGGCTTACGTGCTGTCTGACAAGATCCAACAGAAGGTCGTCGCGGAAATGGGTTATATTCCCGTCAACGACATGAAGGTCAGCCGGACATTGAAAGGAAAGGTGGCGAAAATCAACTCATGAAAAATGATGAAATTCGTGCGAGTTTGTTGAAACGCTCGCGGGCAACTAAAAACGAACGCTTTGGGAAGATTTTGACCGGGTTGTGTATCGCGATTATCTTGACCGTCGTCTTGGCGATCTTCTACTTCGTCGCCTCAAAAGGGTTGGCGACGTTCTTTAAAGATAAGGTCAATCTTTGGAAATTTCTGACCGGGACCGTCTGGAACCCAGGCACCACCGATGCGCAAGGCAACCCTCAAGTCGGGGCGCTCCCCATGATCGTGGGCTCTTTCGGCGTTACTTTCTTAGCGGCGATCGTCGCGACGCCGTTCGCGATTGGCGCGGCTGTCTTTATGACCGAGATCTCACCGAAAGTCGGCAAAAAAATCTTACAGCCAGTGATCGAATTGCTGGTGGGGATTCCTTCCGTTGTTTATGGGTTTATTGGCCTGTCCGTCGTGGTTCCTTTTGTGCGGCGGACCTTTGGAGGTAGTGGTTTTGGCATCTTGTCCGGGACCTTTGTCTTGTTTGTCATGATCTTGCCCACCGTCACGTCCATGACCATTGACGCTTTGAACGCGGTCCCGCGAAATTATCGTGAGGCATCCTTAGCGTTGGGCGCGACTCGCTGGCAAACGATTTATAAAGTGGTTTTACGGGCGTCAACTTCTGGCATTATCACCGCGATCGTTTTCGGGATGTCTCGGGCTTTTGGCGAGGCGTTAGCCGTGCAAATGGTGATCGGGAACGCGATGCTGCTACCAAGTAACTTGATTTCTCCCGCGTCCACCTTGACGTCAGTTTTGACCATGGGCATGGGGAACTCAGTGATGGGCACCTTAAGTAATAACGCGCTTTGGTCTTTGGCCTTATTGCTATTGATCATGCCGTTAGTCTTTAACCTCATTATTCGGCGAATTGCCAAGAAGGGAGCGATGCATCGATGACACCACGTAAATGGGATAAAGTGGCGACAACCATGTTGTACCTGATTTCGGGCTTCATCATTGTCGTGCTCGCTTTCTTACTCTTGTATATCCTGATTTCTGGTTTGCCCCATGTGACTTGGAAATTCATTACCGGCCGCTCAAGCTCGTTCGCCGCTGGTGGTGGGATCGGCATCCAGCTATTCAACTCCTTGTATTTATTGATTCTCTCCATGTTGATCTCAATTCCGCTGTCTTTAGGCGCCGGCATTTATCTCTCTGAATACGCGCCGAAGAATTGGTTGACCGATTTGATCCGCAACATGATCGAAATCCTGAGCTCCTTGCCATCAGTTGTCGTGGGCTTATTCGGCTTTCTGGTGTTCTCGATCAACATGAAGTTAGGCTTCTCGATTCTTTCCGGGGCCTTGGCCTTGACTGTTTTCAACCTGCCCTTATTGACGCGAAAAGTTGAAGATTCCTTACAAGCAGTGCATTACACCCAGCGTGAAGCAGGGTATGCATTAGGCTTGTCACGCTGGGAAACCGTGACGCACGTGGTCGTTCCGGCGGCGTTACCTGGGATTCTGACGGGGATGATCCTCGGCGCCGGCCGGGTCTTCGGTGAGGCGGCCGCGCTGATTTATACAGCTGGCCAAAGTTCACCGCCACTAGACTTCAGCAATTGGAATCCAACTTATATTGCCAGTCCCCTGAATCCATTGCGCTCCGCCGAAACATTGGCGGTCCACATCTGGAAGATCAACTCTGAAGGCATTATTCCTGATGCCAGCGCAGTCTCTGCCGGTTCATCAGCAATCTTGATCTTATTCGTTTTGTTATTTAATTTTGCGGCTCGGTATTTCGGTAATAAATTATATCGTCATTTGACGGGCGCAAGGGAGCGAGGTTAAGCATGGAAAAATATGATCGTTCCCAACGTTATTTGAAAGAATTAGATGATGGTCAACATGAAATTGCCTTGTCCACAGATGACCTTCACGTTTCTTACGGCACGAAAGAAGCGATTCACGGCGTTTCCTTGGCTTTCGAGCGTTTTAAGATCACCGCATTGATCGGCGCCTCTGGTTCGGGGAAATCCACTTATCTGCGTTCGTTGAATCGGATGAATGATAATATTTTCGGAACCAAGGTCACTGGTAAAATCATGTACCGCGGTCTGGACGTGAATAGCAATGACATTGATGTTTATGAAATGCGCAAGCATATTGGCATGGTCTTCCAGCAGCCTAATCCCTTCGCTAAATCGATTTACGACAACATCACCTTCGCGCCGAAACGCCATGGTGAACGGCGCAAGGCCGCTTTGGACGAGATGGTGGAAACGACCTTGAAACAGGCGGGCTTGTGGGAACAGGTCAAAGATGATCTGCACCAAAGCGCTTTGGCATTATCCGGTGGTCAGCAGCAGCGACTTTGTATTGCCCGGGCCATCGCGATGCAACCGGATATTTTGTTGTTAGATGAACCGGCGAGTGTTTTGGATCCGATTTCTACCGCCACCGTCGAGGACACGCTACTGCAATTGAAGGAACATTATACGATCATTATCGTGACCCACAATATGCAGCAAGCTGGACGGATCAGCGATTACACCGCCTTCTTCCATTTAGGCGATGCGCTGGAATACGATGAGACCCGGAAGATCTTCACCCGACCGAAAATCAAGGCCACTGAAGATTATGTTTCCGGACATTTCGGCTAAAAAGGAGTTTGAGCATGGCAGAAAACAAAAATGTGATCACTGTTCAAGATCTCCATTTGTATTACGGACAGCTTGAGGCCCTGCGTGGTGTCTCCATCGATTTCCGTAAAAACGAGATCACGGCGGTCATTGGACCGTCCGGCTGCGGCAAGTCGAGTCTCTTGAAAACCATTAATCGGTTGAATGACCTGATTCCCAATGTGACGGTGACCGGCACGGTCAAGTTAAATGACCAAGATATTTATGCGCCCAGCATGGACGCGGTGGAATTACGTAAACAAGTAGGGATGCTGTTTCAACAGCCCAATCCCTTTCCTTTTTCGATCTATGATAATGTGATTTATGGCCTGCGGATCTCGGGTGAGAAGAATAAGCAAGTTTTGGACGAAGCGGTGGAGCGTAGTTTGCAAGCCGCCGCGATCTGGGATGAAGTGAAGGACCGGTTGCACGAGAACGCGATGGGCCTATCTGGTGGTCAGCAACAGCGGATCTGCATTGCCCGCGCTTTGGCGACGCGGCCGAAGGTTCTGTTGATGGATGAACCAACCAGCGCGCTGGATCCAATTTCCAGTAGTGAGATCGAACGAACCATGTTAGAATTAAAAAATGATTATAGTATTGTCATTGTGACCCGGAATATGCAACAAGCTTCCCGAATGTCTGATCGGACCGCCTTTTTCTTACAAGGTGAGTTGATCGAATACGGTCAGACGCGGGATATTTTCCTCCAGCCGCAACAGAAAGAAACGGAAGATTATATTTCCGGACGCTTTGGCTAGTTGAGATCATGACAATCAAGAATGAATAGTGAGGTAAAGTGAATGTTCAGAAGAAATTTTGAAGATGAGTTGAATGATCTCCACGTCCGTTTCTCAGAAATGGGAATGATGGTCAATGAAGCCATCTATAAATCCGTCAATGCCTTTATCAATCATGATAAAACGCTAGCCAAGGAAGTGATTGAGGCCGACGCGCGCATCAACCAGCGTGAAGTCGATCTGGAGAAACGTTCCTTCGAAATGATTGCCCTACAACAACCCGTGACTGGTGATCTGCGAATGATCGTCACGGTGATGAAGGCCAGCTCCGATCTGGAACGAATGGGTGATCATGCGGTCAGTATCGCCAAGTCAACGATTCGGGTCAAGGGCAATGTCCGTGTTCCTGAAATTGAACAAACCTTGGCGGAAATGGCGACCAAGGTCAAGCAGATGGTCGAAGAAGTTCTGGACGCTTACGTCAAGGCAGACATGAAACGGGCCCGGGAAATCGCCTTGGAAGACAAAAATATTGACGCTTTCTCCGGCAAAGTTTATAAAATGTGCCTGAAACAAATGCAATCCGACCCAGATACCATTGTTGGTAGCATGGATTATATGTTGGTTGACAGCTATTTGGAACGGATCGGCGATTACGTGACCAACATCTGTGAATGGATTGTTTACCTTGAAACTGGGAAATTGGTGGAATTGAATGCCAATGCCAAAGAGGACAACATCTTCTAAAACGAATGTTATGAAACAGACCGGGTTTGCTTGGGTCTGTTTTTTCATTGTTTTCGCGATCATGTGCGTTCGCGAAATGCCTTGCTAATGGCCAAGGCAGGTTTATTTAATGCGAATTTGCTGATTTCTGCTATTTTTTTCCGGATTTTCCGTAAAAAGGGCGGGAAAGCTGGTCTTTTTTTCTGAAAATAGTATACTAGAAGGCATAACGTTTGAGGAGGAGACCAATTTTTGTCTAAGGAATGCGATCCCATGCATGAGCACTTACTGATCGGCTTTTTGCTGACCATGGCCGGTGGGGCATTGGACGCTTACTCATATCTTAATCATGGTCAAGTTTTTGCGGGACTACAAACCGGTAACGTGATTTTGCTGACACTGCATTTGGCGCAGGGTCACCTGGAAATGCTGGGGCGTTATCTGTTTCCTTTGCTGGCCTTTTTCATCGGTGTTTTCGCGACGGTCTCGATCGAACACCACTTTGACAAGAATGATCGCTTTCTTTGGCAACACATTGTCCTGATCGTGGAAATCGTCGGGCTGATCATTGTAGCGTTTGTCAGCCCCCATCTCAAGAATATTTGGGTCACCTGCTTGATTTCATTGATTGCCTCGATTCAATATCAAACTTTCAGAAAAGTTCGCGGCCGTCCTTTTGCCACCACCATGACGACCGGTAACTTACGGAATACCGCCGTCTTTCTCTGGTTGGCCCTCCTGAAAAAAGAACCGGAGAACTTACGTAAGGCGCTAGAAACGCTATTGATCGTGGTGGCGTTTATGCTGGGCGCGGTGATCAGCGGGCTGTTGACGCCGATTTATCACAACGCGACGGTGTTGTTCATCAGCGCCGATCTAGCTTGTGTCTTGGCGATTCTGCTGATTATGCAACGGCATGGCCAAGAAGAAGCCATTTAATCTGTTATTTTGCGAACGTTCCTTTGCGGAACGTTTTTTTGATTTCTTCTGATTGCAGATTTGGTAGGGCGTTGTGCGTGAGCGCAACCGGCTGGGACTGCTGATGCGGACTGGAACGTGGTGGGCATCGTTTTGAGCCAATCCGCAAGACCGGCGGCTTGTCTCAAAATCGAGCCTTGTCCTAAGCGGCAAAGCCGCCAAGGACAATTTCACCACTGAGCCGCGCAGTCCCAGCCGGTTGCTGAACAGAATTGAGCCTATCTGCAATCAAAGTTGGGTATTAGGCGAAGTGGTTTTGCAAGCTAGAGGTCAAACAATTGCCCGCTTTTGGGGTGTAGTATGGCAACATCAGCAGATTTGAATTAGTAGGTCGATACAGTTTGCATTGATTGGACATCTTTACCTGTTCCCTAAACAATCTACAGATGGAAATCGGCCGATTCAGTTGATTCACTAAGAACTGGGTTTGTTCATCAGATGGGCTTCATTGGTGTCACCCATTCAAAGCTTGTGACCACTAACCACGGTCGTCAAGTGCGTGGCTCCCCATCAATTGACGATAGCTTGCCAGATGGCGTGAGTGCTCAAACGGCTGTTAAAACGTCGAGCGGCTGGAGCGGAGAAATTCGGGGTGAGATCGCCGTGAAATTGGTCTTAGTGGCTCTGCCACTTAGACCAAGGCCTGATTTTGAGACAAGCCGCGTACTTTGCGGATTGGCTCAAAACAGCGCCCACAGCGAGCTCACCCCGAATTTCGCAGCGCAAGCTGCGGCCAACCTACTATTATCGTTTTAGCCATTCTCCGCAAAAAAGTCACAGGTCTGAGCCGAAAATCCACCCTAAGGCCTATGACGAAACCGAAATAAACAGGCATAATAGAGAATGTAATCAATGCGAAGTGACCAATGGAGGTTATCGATATGAATGAACGTCAACGTATTCTAGAATTAGTTAAAAAAGGTGTCATTACCTCAGAAGAAGGTTTGGTTCTGCTGGAGAACTTAGCCAAGAAAAATTCCGAAGCCGAACAAACTGTTAATTTCAAAACCAACCAAGCCACGTCAGAACCTGAAGCTAAACAAGCTGATGCCACTTCGACCCAAGTTAAAGATACTGATGAAGCTGCCGAGGCAGAGCGCGATCGCGCCGAGGCCGAAGCTGATAGAAAAGAAGCCGAAGCAGATCGGGCTGAAGCCGATCAGCAACGCGCTGATGATGATGCCGCTGCTGGCGACGCAGACCAACAACGCTATGAAGACGAATTGAATCGGCTGAAGGCGGAGTTAGGTGAATGCATCCAGTCACAATCAGAAACCAATCGGAAAATTGCCGCAGTGCAGAAGCAGATCGATTTTGATCAAGAGCACATCACGGTGATCGATGCGATGGAAGATCTGGATAGCTTGACCGATGAGAAGCGTGAAGAGCGTGGTGCGGCAAAACGCCGGGTCGTGGAATTGCAGCAGACCATCGAAAACTTGCAGTTGACCCTGGATGAGCTTAATCACAAAATCAGCGATTTGAATAAGCAGATTGCTAAGATCACCCGGGACCGGATCAAGGCCAGTATCCATTTCGATGATATTCGCGATCAAACCGCGGAAACGTTCGGTAATTTCGGCGATAAAATGGCTGATTTTGGCACCCAAATAGGCGGATACGTTCGCGATACCGTCAAAAGCGTGGTTGACAATATTGATTGGAACGATGTGACGGTCAAGGTTCCTGGCTTGGCTTCAACAAGTTTGAAGCATGACTTCGTTTATCCGGCTTGCACCGCTTCGATTTTAGATATTAAGAATGCCAATGGTGATGTGGTTTTACAAACTTGGGACAGCGAGGACATCAAGGTCGTTGCCGATATCAAGTTTTATGGTAAGTTGGATGGCGATTTGCTTTCAGCTTTCGCGGAGCGTAGTCGCATCGATGTGAACGATGATCATTTCATCTTCCAGGTGCCGAACAAGCGGATTCGTGCTAATCTAGAGATTTTCTTGCCTGAACGGACTTATGACCACATCAATGTTCGATTATTGAATGGCGGCCTGCGCGCGGAACAATTGCACTTCAAGGATGCGTACCTCAAGACCACCAATGGCAAGATCACGCTAAATGGCGCTGAGGGAACCATGGTGGAAATTGAGGATACCAACGGCACTGTAGAGTTACAAGGAGTTGATTTGCGCCAAGGTCTGCTGAGTACAGTCAATGGTTCGGTGATCGTCGCAGGCAAGGTCCAAGCTGGCGAATTCTCCACGGTCCACGGCTCGATCAAAACGTCATTGACCAACAACGATTTGCATCGCCTGAACATTTCCTCTGTCAATGGCAATGTGAAAGTTTCGTTACCACGGGACCTGGCTTTTGCTGGTCACGGTCAAACGAAATTTGGCAATGTTAATACCCGCAGTTACAACTTGGAAATTGTTGATAGTCGGTCAACCACCGGTGCTAACGTGACCTTTAAACGTGGCGATAATGGTGCTAAAATTGAACTGACGAGTACTTCTGGTTCGATTTTCTTGAAAGACAACAATTAGAAACGGTTTGACTCGGGGAGGAGTTTAGGATGAAAAAGAAATTATATCGCGCCCGTCATGATGTGAAAATCGCCGGTGTGTGTAGCGGTTTAGCCGATTATTTCAATATCGATGTGACCTTGATTCGGGTGATCTTCGCGGTGTTGGCGTTAGGCTGGGGCTCGACGATTGCCCTGTATATCATTTTGTGGATTGTCATTCCGGAAGAACCTCGGGATGCGGGGCACAGTGAGAAGAAATGGAAATCAGTCGATGACAATGGTCAATGGAGCGATTTCTAGAGCAGCCGGCACGCCTGGCGGGACTCGGTTAGTTTCAAGTCGATGAGGTGTGGGTTGCCAGACCACGGATAATAAGCGAGGTGTTAATATGTTAACGTTGATTTTACTTTTGATTTTCATACCAATATTGTTGATCGTGGTCTTCAGTCTGATTGCGGGCGCGGTTGGCTTGGTCTGGGGGATGTTCAAATTCCTTTTGCCAGTGATCATTATCGCTGCCTTGATCAATCTCATCTTTAGTCGGCAACGTCGCGAGCCCCGGCCGCGACCGATGACCTATGAGAGTTACGACGAGCATCAGTCAACGAAACGGCCGCGGAAAGATTTGCATGATGTCCATGTGCGTGATCAACATGCTGATGATGACGACGAGTGGAGCGACTTCTAAGCTGGACCACTCAGATAAATGAAAACTGCTTTAATGAGCGAGAAGCTTGGGTAAACATTGTGTTTGCCTAGGCTTCTTTTTGCGAGCTGTGCTGGCGCGGCGGTCGCGTTTGCGTCGCTTGCGGCGTCAATTGTTGAGCGCCGGCGCTGTTCGCTAGGTTGCTGACGCTGGCCGTGGGACTGACAGTGCTGGGGGGCATGACCTTGACCGCGGCGGGTTGCCGCGGTTTTGCAGACGAGATTTGCGGGGTCCTTGGTCTTGCCCGAAAGTAAACTAGTGAATTTCGCTGAAAAAGCAAGGGAATAATGTTAAAATTAAAGGTAAATGAAGGCGCAGGAGGAAATCATGGCTGAAGGTATTACAGTTAAACAATTAGTTGATGCGGTGGGATTGCACGTTTTCTCAGGAAAAGAGTTCTTGGGTGACCGACAAATCACGATCAGCGATATTTCGCGACCAGGCTTGGAATTGACTGGTTACTTTACTTATTATCCCCATAATCGTTTGCAAGTGTTTGGCCGGACGGAATCGGCGTTCGCGGCTAGTCTAACGGCGGAAGAGCGTAAAGTTATTTTCCAACGGATGTCGGAGAAGGACACGCCGGCCATGGTGATCAGTCGTAGTTTGCCTGCGCCGGATGAATTGATTGCCATGGCGACGGCGGCCGGGATTCCGGTCTTAGGTTCGGATTTGCCGACGACGCGCTTATCCAGTGTACTGACAGAATATCTCCACGATCAGTTGGCTGAACGCCGCAGTATGCATGGTGTTCTAGTCGATGTTTATGGGTTAGGCGTGTTGATCGTGGGTAACTCTGGCGTCGGTAAAAGCGAAACCGCCCTGGAACTGGTCAAGCGGGGTCATCGCTTGATCGCCGATGATCGGGTGGATGTCTATCAAAAAGATGAGAATACCATTGTCGGCGAAGCACCGAAAATCCTGAAGAATTTAATGGAAATTCGGGGCATTGGCATTATTGATGTGATGAATCTGTTCGGCGCCGGCGCTGTGCGGACGGAAACGGAGATTTCTTTGATCGTCAATTTGGAAAACTGGCAGAAAGATCAAAATTATGATCGCCTAGGAACCAATGAGGCGCAACAATTGATTTTTGATGTGCCGATCCCTAAAATCACCGTTCCTGTTAAGGTGGGGCGTAACTTGGCCATTATTATCGAAGTCGCGTCAATGAACTTCCGGGCGCGGAAGATGGGTTATGACGCGACAGAAATGTTTGAAAAGAATTTAAGTTCCTTGATCAAGGAAAACTCTGCGACAGACGAGGGTGACCACTAGATGACGAATTTGATCCAAGCTTTGAATCCAACAGCATTGCGGATGGGCCCTTTGCCTATTCAATGGTATGGCATTATTATTACAGCTGGCGTTTTGATCGCGGTTTACATGAGTCTACGTGAAGGCGCGCGCCGTAATATCAGCGGTGATGATCTGATGGACCTGATTTTCTGGATGTTGCCGCTATCCCTGGTGGGCGCGCGGCTGTACTATGTGATTTTCGAATGGGATTATTATCGCGCGCACCCGGCGGATATCATTAAGATCTGGAACGGCGGAATCGCCATTTATGGCGGGCTGATCGCCGCTTTGATCGTTTTGCTGATTTTCTGCGCGAAACGGTTCATTCCGGCTTGGCTGGTCCTCGACGTGATTGCGCCAACCGTGATCTTGGCCCAGGCCATTGGGCGTTGGGGTAACTTCATGAATCAAGAGGC
Source organism: Lapidilactobacillus salsurivasis (assembly GCF_054785215.1). Taxonomy (NCBI): domain Bacteria; kingdom Bacillati; phylum Bacillota; class Bacilli; order Lactobacillales; family Lactobacillaceae; genus Lapidilactobacillus; species Lapidilactobacillus salsurivasis. Next base: position 55,199 of record NZ_BAAABI010000004.1, read on the forward strand.
CTATGGCGCCAAAACCACGCTGGGCTTCTTGCAGTCGTTACACTTACCGAACTTTGTGATCAAGCAGATGTTGATCGATGGTGCTTATCGCCAACCGACTTTCTTATATGAATCGGTTTGGAGCTTACTGGGGTTTATCCTTCTGATGGCATTGCGTCACCGTCACCACTTGTTCAAGCAGGGTGAGATCTTCCTCAGTTACGTGGTCTGGTACGCGATTGGTCGTGCGGTGGTCGAAGGAATGCGGACCGATAGTTTATACCTGTTCGGTTCAATTCGCGTTTCCCAGGCATTGTCGCTAGTCCTGATCGTGGTGGGAATCGTGTTGATCATTGCCCGTCGCCGCCTAGACCCACCAATCGAATGGTATTTGGACGGAAATACCTTATTTGGACCAGCAAAGTCAAAAAAAGAGTGAGAGCTGACCTGGTCAGCTTCAGAGCATTAACCTAGCCAGGATTTTGGCGGCGGGGTCATCGCCACCGGAAGCCTGGCGTAGTTAAGCGGAAGAAGCTAGGTCAGCGAACACGTTTCAAAAAAGAGTGAGAGCCACCCCGGGTAGCGCTTGAGCATTAGCCTAGCGATTGTTTTGGAAGCAAGGATTTGGCTTCCAGAGCAATCGCGTAGCTAAGCGGAAAGCGCTGGGGAGGCGAACACGTTTCAAAAGAACTTAAAGATTAGGAGTGGATTTTTTGCCAAGTCAACCAATGAAAATCGCAGTATTAGGTGCCGGATCTTGGGGCACTGTCTTAGCGGATCTGTTGGTCCATAATGGACACCAGGTGATGCTGTGGGGCAATAGCCAGCCAGTCGCCGACGAAATCAATCAAGCCCATACGAATCGGCATTATTTGCCGGAGTTTGCCATTGATCCTGCCGTCGAAGCAAGCATGGATCTAGAAGCAACTTTGGCGGATGCGGCGGGCGTTTTGTTCGTGATTCCCACAGCGGCGATGCGGATCGTCGCGAAACAAGTCGCGGCGGTTTTGGCTCAAACCGGGGCGAAACCAATCTTGATCAGCGCGACGAAAGGCCTGGAACAGAATTCCCACAAGCGGATCTCCCAGATTATTGGCGATGAATTTCCTGCGGAATTGGCGCAAAGTTTGGTGATCTTCTCAGGTCCCAGCCACGCGGAAGATGTGGCGACCCACGATATTACCTCGTTGACCGTTGCCTCGGAAAACATCAAAGACGCAGAGTGGGTCCAGGGCATTTTTATGAACGAATATTTCCGGTTGTATACGAATGATGATATGGTTGGCGTGGAATTAGGCGGCGCTTTGAAGAATGTGATCGCGATCGGCGCAGGCGTGCTACACGGCTTGGGGTATGGTGATAATACCAAGGCGGCGTTGATTACTCGCGGCATTGCGGAAATCAGCCGGCTGGGCATTGAACTGGGTGCGAATCCCTTGACCTTTATGGGCTTGTCAGGCATTGGCGACCTGATTGTTACCTGTACCAGCGTCCATTCCCGTAATTGGCGTTGTGGCAATGCGCTTGGTCAGGGTCAGAAGTTGGCCGATGTGCTGACCAACATGGGCATGGTTGTGGAAGGTGTGGGCACCGCCAAAGCTGCCCACGAACTGAGCGCCCAGTGCGACGTGGAAATGCCGATCTCCGAAAGTATTTATCGGGTCCTCTATGAGGATGCTGATGTTCATGAGGAAATCGATCGGTTGATGCAACGTAAAGGCAAGCGGGAGCTAGATTTTCAACGTTATTAAGCCGCCGTTTTTAGTAGTGTGAACTAATTAGTGGACAAAAAAGGATTTTTGTAGTATATTTTAGCTTATTAAAAGTAAGGGAGATTTGACCATGACAAAGCAATATGATGTGATCGTGATCGGGGCCGGTCCTGGTGGGATGACGGCGGCCTTGTATGCATCGCGCTCAAATCTGTCGGTATTGATGCTTGATCGAGGAATTTATGGTGGTCAAATGAATAATACCGCAGAAATTGAGAATTATCCTGGCTTTACTTCGATTTTAGGCCCAGAATTGGGCGAGAAAATGTACGCGTCGGCCACTCAATTTGGCGCTGAGTACACCTATGGCACCGTTAAAACAGTTGAAGATCATCATGATTATAAAACCGTGATCACCGATGAAGGTGAGTATCAAGCTAAAGCGGTCATCATTGCTACTGGTGCGGAACACCGTCATCTAGGGGTTCCCGGCGAGGAAGACTATTCCGGCAAGGGTGTTTCCTACTGTGCGGTCTGCGACGGTGCCTTCTTTAAGGGCCGCGAAGTCGCGGTAATCGGCGGCGGGGATTCGGCTGTTGAGGAAGGCATTTATTTGGCGCAGTTGGCGAGCAAGGTGACGATCGTTCATCGCCGGGATCAGCTACGGGCGCAAAAGATTTTGCAACAACGGGCTTTGGCCAACGAGAAGATCGAATTTGTTTGGAATGCCCAAGTTGAAGCTATTGAGGGTGACGGCCAGAAAATCACTGATGTTCGTTATCGCGATAAGGTCAGCGGGGTAGAAAAGCAGTTGCCGGCGGCTGGGGTCTTCATATATGTCGGGATTGAACCGATGACCGAACCGTTCCGCGCGTTAGGCGTGTTGGATGAAGCGGGTTGGATCCCAACCGATGAGCAGACTCGAACCAAGGTACCCGGCGTCTTCGCGGTGGGTGATGTACGTGCGAAGCATCTGCGCCAGATCGCCAATGCGGTCGGTGAAGGTGGTCAGGCTGGACAAGCGGCCTTCGATTTCATTCAAGAATTACAAGACGAACAAAGCGGGCGGACCGCCTAGTTAACGGATATAGCAAGACACTGAACGTCATTGATCGGTTTGACAAGGATCAATGGCGTTTTTTCAATGGCGTGGAAATTTTCCGGGGGAGCGCGGACCCAGCAGCTCGGCTTGATGTTGTAACGGCGTTATAGCGGTTGTGCTGCTGAAAGATCCGTCCTATACTAAAGATTAATAAAAGCGCTAGTCCAGTTTGATCAAGGCAGGTAAAGTAAATGGAAAATGAAAAAATTTCTCCTAAAGTCGTTGGTGCGGTAATTGCCACGGGGTTGCTCTCCTTTGCGGGAGTGATCGTGGAAACGGCGATGAATATTACGTTTCCGACGTTAATGAAAGTTTTCGGCGTGAACACAGCGACGGTTCAATGGATGACCACCTTATATTTATTGATTGTGGCGATCATGATGCCTTTTTCGGCCTTATTGAAACGGTCTTTTCCCGCTAAGCAGTTGTTCTTGGTGGCTAATTTGCTCTTCCTAAGTGGGATTGTGCTGGATTATTTCGCGCCCAGTTTTGCACTACTGTTATTAGGCCGGGCGATTCAAGGTTTAGGCACGGGCATCGCGTTGCCCTTAATGTTTAATATTATTTTGGAACAGGTTCCGGCCAGTAAAGTGGGAATGATGATGGGGATCGGGACCTTGATCACCGCAATCGCGCCGGCGATCGGCCCGGTTTTTGGCGGTGTCGTGGTGACCAAAATGAGTTGGCGGGCGATTTTCCTCTTTTTGGTGCCGGTGTTGCTAATCTCACTGGGGCTAGGGCTGACTTGCCTGGAACAGAAGCATGCCGTTCAGCGGCAGAAAGTTGATCTACCAAGCTTGTTGGCGGTCGTTGCCCTTTTTGGCGGCGCCATTTATGGGGCGAACATGATGGGCGCGGTTGGATTAAAGAGCCTGCAGGTCTGGGTGTCGCTAGCGTTAGCCGCCTTAGGATTGGTTGGGTTGATCTGGCGCAGTCGCCGGATCGAGGCGCCAATTTTAGACTTGCGTGTTTTCCGCAATCGCCGGTTTAGCGTTAATTTGGTCGGGTTCGTCCTGTTTCAAATGACCGCTTTGGCCCTGTCGTTTATCGTGCCGAATTATATCCAATTGGTGAATCAGCAGTCGGCCCTGACCGCCGGACTGACTGTCTTGCCTGGCGCCGCGATTGGGGCATTGTTAGCGCCTTTTGGTGGCCGAATCTATGATCGGGTCGGCGCGGCGAAACCGATAATCCTAGGTTCGAGCTTATCTTTGGTTGGGTTGATTCTCTTCGCGCTTTGGGGCCAGCGTTTATCACTGAGCTTGATCAATCTGTTTTACATTGTTTACATGCTGGGGACGGGCATTGGCTTTGGCAATGTGATGACCGTTGGGCTGAAAAGCTTGCCAGCCAACGAACAAACAGACGGCAACGCGATCATGACGACGATGCAGCAGTTCGCGGCGGCCTTAGGGACAGCGATTGTTTCAGCAATCATTAGCCAAGCGCAACAAGGCGCCAACAACTTGCGCCAGGCCACTGCCCGCGGCTCGCAGCAAGGCCTGGTTGTGCAAGCGGTCTTCGTCTTGATTGAATTGCTTTGCATGATCTATGTTACCCGCGCATCGAAAACACCAACAAAAACATCAGCGGATTAATCTTGATCAATAAAGGTCGCGTCATGGCCCGACACGCTAGCGTTAGCGCTGGAGTGGGGTCATGACGCGACTTTTTTTCGTGGCTGCAGGCGCCATGCCAGTGTTTGAACTTTGCTTGCTTGCCATTGGTTCATCATAAGCAGATGAGTAGTGACGCTATCATCAGCCCTCAGAAAATAAATAATGTTTGTCTTTACAAACCTGCTTCAGTTTATTATGATAAAAGATGGTTTTAAAAATGCAAAACACGAACATTAGATTAGAGGAAATAATTATGCGGGCAAAACTAGAACATTACTTCATGTTTGATCAACTCAAGACCAATTGGCGTCGTGAGGTTTTGGCAGGGTTAACCACCTTTGTTAGTATGTGTTATATCTTATTCGTCAATCCCAGTGTTTTAGGCGCGGCGGGTATGGATAAAGGGGCGGTTTTCACCGCCACGGCTTTGGCCAGCGCCTTTGGCTGTTTGGTCATGGGGATTTTTGCGAAATATCCGATTGCTTCGGCGCCGGCTCTGGGAATCAATGCGTTCTTCGTGTACACCGTGGTGATTGGAATGAAGGTGCCTTGGCAAACAGCCTTGGCTGGCGTCTTTGTCGCTTCGTTGATCTTCATCCTGATTACGATCTTGAAATTACGGGAAAAGATCATCAACGCGATTCCCGCTGATTTGAAATTCGCGATTTCTGCCGGGATCGGCTTGTTTATCGCTTTTATTGGGTTGCATGATGGCGGCTTGATCGTCGCCAATAAATCGACAGTAGTTGGCTTAGGTTCGTTGCAGACGCCAACAACTTGGTTGACGATTTTCGGGTTGATCATCACCGTCATCCTGATGATCCGGCAGGTTCCTGGCGCGATTTTCGTGGGCATGGTTTTGACCTCCGCTTTGGGCATGGTCACGGGCTTGATTGCCTTGCCTAAAGGGATCCTCTCGCCAGCGCCCAGCTTGGCCCCAACTTTCGGCGTTGCCTTGAAAAACGTGGGTCAGATCAATAGTTTACAATTGTGGGTGGTGGTCTTGACCTTCCTGCTGGTGACCTTCTTCGACACAGCGGGTACCTTGGTGGGCTTAGCGCAACAAGCTGGTTTCATGAAAAATAACAAAATGCCGCGGGTTGGTAAGGCCTTGGCGGCGGATTCGTCGGCCATGTTTGTCGGCTCAATTTTGGGGACTTCTCCGGTTGGCGCTTATGTGGAATCATCCGCGGGTATCGCGGTTGGCGGTCGGTCAGGGGTCACCGCGATCAGCGCCGGAATTTTCTTCATCTTGGGGATGTTCTTCTCGCCATTGTTGGCCGTGGTCACCAGCCAAGTAACCGCGCCAGCCCTGATTATTGTGGGCGTCTTGATGGCGGCCAACTTGGCGCACATCGACTGGTCCAAGCTAGAGATCGCGGTGCCCGCCTTTCTGATCCTGATCGGCATGCCGCTGACCTACTCGATTTCAGACGGAATGGCCCTAGGAATGATCACCTATCCCATCATGATGATCGCGGCCAAACGCGGCAAGGAAGTCTCCGGCGTCATGTACGGATTGGCCGTCATCTTTATCGGCTTCCTTTGGATCCTAAATATTTGAGAACAGAGTGCGGAGAGGTGCGATTAGACCGTGAGCATTAATTTATCTGATTGACTAAGCCGCGAAGCGGATTGGGCAAGCAGATACTTTAAGGCGCAGCGGTCTGCACCCCGCAGCACGTTTTGATAGAGTGCGGAACGCAACGGTTTGACCTTGAGCGTTTTAGCATCGACCTGCGTAGCTTCAGAGCATCAGCTTCGTCCAAACGGGCGGGGCTTTTTTAATTGATCTAGACCAATAAAAAGGCGGAATTTTCCCGCTGAAGGCTGTTCAGTAACAGGGAATCAGGTATAATGGAACCAGTAATGAAAGGTGGTTTTTTGATGAGTTGGCAGGATAATTATCAACTTTGGCAAAAGGCAGATCTAACCACTGATCTGCGGCAAGATCTAACCGCGATGGCTCACGATGAAGCGGCGTTACAAGAGGCGTTTACTCAGCCCTTGGAGTTCGGTACGGCAGGCATGCGTGGTGTGATGGGTCCTGGCATCAACGCCTTGAATATTTACACCGTTCAACAGGCGACTGAAGGGCTAGCTTGCTTTATGGACCAACTTTCAGCTGAACAAAAAGCGGCCGGCGTGGCGATCAGTTACGATTCACGCTATCATTCGCAAGCGTTCGCTTTTGTGGCGGCAGGTGTCTTAGGCGCCCACGGCATCAAGAGTTATGTCTTTGATTCGCTGCGGCCAACGCCAGAACTTTCTTTTGCTGTTCGTCACTTGCACACTTATGCTGGCATCATGATTACGGCTAGCCACAATCCAAAGCAATACAATGGTTATAAAATTTACGGGCCTGATGGTGGGCAAATGCCACCGGAAGAAGTGGGGCAAATTGTCGCTTATATCGAGAAAGTGACCGACCTTTTCCAGATCAAGTCCTTGCGCCAGAACGAATTACGTGACGCTCATTTGCTGCAATTGATTGGTGAAGACGTGGACCAAGCCTACTTGGCGCAATTAGCCACCGTCACGGTCCAACCTGAACTGATCAAGAAAGTTGCCGCTGACTTCACGCTGGTTTATTCGCCGCTCCATGGCACCGGGAAAATGCTCTATGAGCGGGTTTTCCGCCAAGCAGGCCTGACCAAGATCCAGGTCGTTCCTGAACAGGCGATCCTTGACCCTGAATTTTCGACGACACCGTTCCCGAATCCGGAATTTCCTCAGGCCTTCGAATTGGCTGAGGCCCTCGGCAAGAAAACCGGGGCGGATCTCTTGATTGCCACGGATCCTGACGCGGATCGGTTAGGCGCGGCAGTGCGGCAACCAAATGGCGACTATCATTTATTGACGGGTAATCAAATCGCCGCCTTGATGGTCAACTATCTTTTGGAAGCTTATCAGGCCCAAGGCAAGTTGCCCGCTGACGGGGTGATCGTCAAATCGATCGTTTCCAGCGAATTTCCAGCTAAAGTCGCCGCTCACTATAATATCGAGACTCGCAACGTTTTGACCGGTTTTAAATATATCGGCGAGCAGATCGAACAAATGGAAGTTAGCGGCCAAGGCCACTTCCTCTTCGGCTTTGAGGAAAGTTATGGCTATTTGGTCAAATCCTTCGTTCGTGACAAAGACGCCATGCAAGCCGCGGTCCTCTTAGCGGAAGTGGCCGCTTATTATCGGGAAAAAGGCTTGACTATGTATGACGGTCTGCAAAGTCTCTATCGCGAATTTGGGCATTTCCAAGAACGGACCGTTTCCTTTGATTTCGAAGGACTAGCTGGCCAAGAGAAAATGGCCCAAGTCATGACCGAATTTCGGCAGAACCCAGTTAGCACAGTCGCTGACGTCGCTGTCACGCGCGTGGAAGATTACCAAGCGCAAACCGCAACCTTGGCAGATGGCACGATCAGCAAACTGGCTTTACCAAAAGCTAATGTTTTGAAATACTATTTAGCAGATGAAACTTGGATCGCGGTTCGTCCATCCGGGACCGAACCGAAGATCAAGTTGTATTTCGGCGTCGTTGCCGACAGTGAAGCGGCTGGTCTGCAAAAACTTGATCGCTATCAAGCAGCGTTGAGTCCCCGTTTACAATAATGTTTTCATCCTCAAGTCGAGTTGGCTTGAGGATTTTTTTGTTGTTGGGCTTGCAGATTTAATTGGGTTTGGATGTAGACGCAACCGCCTCAGGACGTTTGTCGTGGCTGGAACGTAGTGGACGCTGTTTTGAGCCGATTTGAAAAGTGCGGCTTCTGTATTTGCTGCATTGCCTGCTTGCAGATGTGGCTGGGGTTTGATGGTGACGCAACCGCCTCAGGGCGTTTGTCGTGGCTGGAACGCAGTGGACGCTGTTTTGAGCCAATCCGCAAAGGGCGCGGCTTGTCTCAAAATCAGGTCTTTGTCTAAGTGATAAATCACTAAGACAAATCTCACTGCTGAGCCACACGCCCTGAGGCGGTTGCTGGGCAAGTTTGAGCCTATCTGCAAACTGGGCGGAATATTTAATAAAGTGCTTTTGCTTGTGTGGCCGGGTTCAGTTGAGCCGACGAAATAAAAAAACCACCCGCTATGCAGGTGGATAAAAAGGTGATACCAGATCGACCTCCCAAAATGTTAGAATGCGTTCCATCATCGGTCAGTTTAACAATCAGTATGAGTAGGAATAACACAGCCTAAAGTGGTAGCGAACGTTTGCGATGCCGATGAGAGATGAGCCGGAGAAGAGCCTGACTTTGATGATTTTGGAACAATCAGGCAACTACTCTTTCATTCGTTTTACAAGACTATCTGGAAGCCAAATAATAGCGATCATGACCAAACCAAGTAGAATCTGGACAGGCTTTCCTAAATGGTAGTTGAAAACAAGATAGTATAAGATAATCATCAGGATAGTCTCTGCGATTCTCCTGAATAACTGTTTCTTTATCATTGTCTATTCACCCGCATTCATCTTTTTTAGTGAATTATTTAATAACTATACCAAATCTATTCAAGGGAAAGAAGGTTGAACACAATGATTTTTGAAATACCTGAAGATGGTATCTGGGAAGTCGTACCGCCATTGTAAATAGCTGGGATCAGCGCTAACGCGGTCAAGCCGTATGCTTCGACCGGCGTTATTCGAAGCGATCATTAAATAGGTATGCTTGGAATGGGCATGCTTGACTTGAAATAAGTGATGCGCCCCGTGGCAAGCAAGTCCGCTACCTAAACCGATCAGTCAGACCAGACTTTTTTCGTAGTTCGACGATCGAATCGCTGTCTGACTTTCGCCACAATCGGGATGATGGACCCGATTCGGTTGCGCGCTACCATATCTTGTGCTAGAATAGATAAAATTTTAGATCAAGATACCAGCAATGGATGGAGGCCAACTCATGGGCATGCACGCTTATCTACAAGGATTGAGTAATTTGGAAACACTGAATCGGGCGCCAGGCTTTTTCAAATATCAGGAGCACACGGTGGCGGCTCATTCATTCAAGGTCGCGGAAATCGCCCAAATGTTAGGCGACATTGAAGAAATCCACGGCGCTAAAGTGGACTGGCAGCGACTGTACGAAAAGGCGCTCAATCATGATTACACGGAGCGCTTTATTGGTGACATCAAGACGCCTGTCAAGTACGCGACACCGGAATTGCGCCATCAGTTGGCCGAAGTTGAAGCGCGAATGACGCAAAACTTTATCAAAAATGAAGTGCCGGAATTTTTGCAGGATCGTTATGCGCGCCGCTTGGCTGAAGGCAAGGATGAAACGCTGGAAGGCCAGATCCTATCGATCGCCGATAAAGTTGACTTGCTGTACGAGTCTTTTGGCGAAATCGAGAAGGGCAATCCCCAATCTGTTTTTTTGGATATTTTCCGCGAGAGTCTGACGACGATTTTATTGTTCCGCGAACGGCCTTCGGTGCAATATTTCTTGAAGGAAGTCTTGCCTGAACTGCTCCAGGAAGAGTTTGCGGATCGGGAACGTTTGATTCGAGTGACCCGAGAATTAATGCCCGCTGATCTCTGATTTCTTCGCGAATCAGTTCGGCGGAAAACTAGCAAAAAGATAGCGAAAATATGTTCGGTGTGGTACACTGAAACATAGTCAAGGTCGCTTGATTTCTAGCCTGATTGTTGGAAAGCGGCGACCTGTGTGATTGAGTTTATTGTTGATCGTAAAGCCCTTCATGGCCAGTCTGGCATCAAGGGCTTTTATGTTCGGATGTGTTTGGGGGTCAAAATTTGTTAAAACGCGAGACAGATCATCAATTCGAATTGGTTTCAAAATATTCACCTGCCGGCGATCAGGGTCAGGCGATCAAGCAATTGATCCAAGGCTTTGAACAGGGTGAGAAGGCTCAGGTGCTGCAAGGCGCTACGGGGACGGGGAAGACGTTCACAATGGCGAATGTGATCGCCAAGTTGAACAAGCCCACGCTGATCATCTCCCATAATAAGACCTTGGCAGGGCAGCTCTATGGTGAGTTCAAGGAGTTCTTCCCCCACAACCGGGTGGAATATTTCGTCAGTTATTATGATTATTATCAACCTGAGGCGTACGTGCCCTCCAGTGATACTTACATCGAAAAAGACTCCTCGATCAATGATGAGATCGATAAGTTGCGGCACTCGGCGACCAGCGCATTGTTGGAACGGAACGATGTGGTGGTGGTCGCCTCGGTTTCGTGTATTTTCGGTTTAGGTGATCCTCGGGAATATCGGGATAGTGTGCTCTCATTGCGGGAAGGCATGACCGTTGAGCGCAATGACTTATTGCGTCAGCTTGTCGGTTTGCAGTTTGATCGCAATGATATTGATTTTCAGCGGGGCCGCTTCCGGGTTAGGGGCGATGTGGTCGAGATCTTCCCAGCTTCACGGGATGACCACGCGTTACGCGTTGAATTCTTCGGCGATGAGATCGATCGGATCGTGGAAGTCGACGCGCTGACCGGCGAAGTCATTGGCGAACGGGAACAGGTCTCGATTTTCCCGGCGACGCACTTTATGACCAATGATGTGCAGATGACGGAAGCCATCGCCCGGATCCAAAAAGAGTTGGATCAACGGCTGGTCGAGCTGCGGGGGCAGAATAAGTTGTTAGAAGCGCAACGTTTGGAGCAGCGGACCACTTACGATATCGAAATGATGCAGGAAATGGGCTACACTTCTGGAATCGAAAACTATTCTCGTCATATGGAAGGGCGGGCGGAAGGCGAGCCACCCTTTACGTTGTTGGACTTCTTCCCACCTGATTTCAACATTATGATCGATGAGTCGCATGTGACCATGCCGCAGATTCGCGGGATGTACAATGGGGACCGGGCGCGGAAGCAAATGTTAGTGGATTATGGTTTTCGCTTGCCTAGCGCGCTGGATAACCGGCCGCTGACCTTGGCTGAATTCGAGCAGCACGTCCACCAGATCATGTACGTTTCGGCGACACCGGGTCCTTATGAATTGGCGGCGACCAATGATGTGGTCGAGCAAGTGATTCGGCCAACGGGCTTGTTGGATCCGAAGGTGGAAGTGCGACCGATCATGGGCCAGATCGATGACTTGGTGGGCGAGATCAATCAACGTACCGAGCAACATGAACGGGTCTTTGTCACCACCCTGACGAAAAAAATGGCCGAGGATCTAACGGATTACTTAAAGGATTTGGGAATCAAGGTCAAGTATCTGCATAGTGACATCAAGACCTTGGAGCGGACCCAGATCATTCGGGATCTGCGCTTAGGTAAATTTGATGTTTTGGTGGGGATCAACCTCTTGCGTGAAGGAATCGATGTGCCGGAAGTGTCTTTGGTCGCGATTTTGGACGCGGATAAGGAAGGCTTCTTACGCTCCGAACGTCCGTTGATCCAGACAATCGGTCGTGCGGCGCGGAACGTTCATGGGCAAGTCATCATGTACGCTGACAAAATGACTGATTCAATGGATGTGGCCATTCGAGAAACTAACCGGCGCCGCGAGATCCAAGAGAAATTCAACGAAGTGCACCATGTGACGCCGACGACGATCATCAAGCCGATTCGTGACGCGATTACCGCGACGAAATCGGTGGGCGATGAACAAGTGGCGGAAACCGCGGCGGAGCTTAACGTTGATGAGATGAGTAAGGCCGAGAAGAAGGACCTGGTGGCCAGCTTGACCCAACAAATGCAACAGGCCGCTAAAGAATTAGACTTCGAAAACGCGGCGAATTTACGCGATATGATCATGGAATTGAAGACTGAGGTGGATTAATTTTGGCGAATGATAAGATTGTGATCCATGGCGCGCGCGCCCACAACTTAAAGAATATTGATGTAACCATCCCACGGGATAAATTAGTCGTTGTCACCGGCTTGTCAGGCTCCGGTAAGAGTTCGTTGGCGTTTGACACCCTTTATGCGGAAGGGCAGCGGCGCTATGTGGAGAGTTTGTCCGCATACGCGCGGCAATTCCTGGGCCAAATGGACAAGCCAGATGTGGATAGCATTGACGGGCTTAGTCCCGCGATTTCCATCGATCAGAAGACAACTTCGAAGAATCCCCGCTCAACCGTGGGGACGGTCACCGAGATCAACGATTATCTGCGACTCCTGTGGGCGCGGGTGGGAACACCAATCTGTCCCAATGATGGCACCGTGATTTCTAGTCAGTCGGTGGATCAAATGGTCGATCGGGTGCTCCAGTTGCCTGAGCGAACGAAGGTACAGATTTTCTCACCGATCGTCCGTCAGAAGAAAGGCCAACATAAGAAAGCCTTTGACATGATCAAGCGCGAAGGTTACGTCCGGATGCGTGTTGATGGCGAATTGCACGAGATCAGCGATGAATTTGAGCTGGACAAGAACAAGAAACATGATATCGACATTGTTGTCGATCGGTTAGTCGTTAAGAATGGGATCCGTTCGCGCTTATTTGATTCCTTAGAGGCGGCTTTGCGCTTGTCTGAAGGCTATGCCAATGTGGATGTGATCGGCGGCGAAATGTTGGTTTTTTCCGAACATTACGCTTGCCCGATCTGTGGGTTCACGGTCGGCGAAATGGAACCGCGGCTGTTCTCCTTCAACGCGCCGTTTGGGGCTTGTCCGGATTGTGATGGCCTTGGGGTCAAATTGGAAGTCGATTTGGATCTAGTCGTTCCTGACCCCAGTTTAACCTTGCGCCAGGGGGCTTTGGCGCCGTGGAATCCGATCAGCTCCCAGTATTATCCGGAACTATTGGAACAGGCTAGCAAGTCTTTTCGTATTAATTTAGATAAGCCATTCAATAAGCTGACCGAGCGGCAACGCAAGCTGGTTTTGTATGGTTCTGGCGAGCAAACCTTCCATTTCCATTATGAAAATGATTTCGGCGGTGTTCGTGATGTGGATACCGTTTTCGAAGGGGTCATTCCCAATGTAAAACGGCGTTATAACGATACTAGTAGCGACTTTACCCGCCAAGTCATGCGCCAATATATGACCGAGTTGACCTGCGAAACTTGCCATGGCGCCCGTCTTAACCCGCAAGCTTTGGCTGTCAAAGTGGCGGGCAAGGATATCGCGGAGGTTTCCGAATTCGCTGTCAAGCACGCGCTGCCGTTTTTTGACGGCTTGACTTTGTCAGAACAAAAGCGGACCATCGCCAAACCAATTCTCAAAGAAGTTGAAGATCGTTTGACCTTCTTGCAAAATGTGGGTTTGGATTATTTGACTTTGTCACGGGCGGCGGGCACCTTGTCCGGTGGGGAGGCCCAACGGATTCGCTTGGCCACCCAAATCGGGTCTAATTTGTCTGGCGTCATGTATATCCTGGATGAACCTTCGATCGGTTTGCATCAACGGGATAACGATCGGCTGATTGCGTCATTGAAGAAAATGCGTGATTTAGGCAATACCCTGATTGTGGTCGAACACGATGAAGACACCATGCGCGCCGCTGATTACTTGATCGATATCGGCCCTGGCGCCGGCGAGCAAGGCGGCCGCGTGATGGCGGCGGGGACGCCTGCGCAAGTCGCGCGGAATGCCAAGTCGTTGACCGGACGCTACTTGTCTGGCAAGGAATTTATTCCGTTACCTTTGACGCGTCGTCCCGGCAATGGTAAGAAAATCACCGTCCAAGGCGCGGCGGCGAATAACTTGAAGCAAATCGATGTTGATTTTCCTTTGGGTAAGTTTATCGTGGTGACTGGCGTTTCTGGATCGGGCAAGTCAACCTTGGTCAATCTGATTTTGAAACGGGCCTTGGCACAGAAACTGAATCGCAATTCTACCAAACCGGGCAAATACGCCGGTTTGTTGGGATACAAGAATATTGATCGCCTGATCGATATTGACCAAAGCCCGATTGGACGGACGCCACGGAGCAATCCGGCGACTTATACCGGAGTATTTGATAATATGCGCGATCTGTTCGCTCAAACCAATGAGGCTAAGCTGCGCGGCTATAAGAAGGGGCGTTTCAGCTTTAACGTCAAAGGTGGTCGCTGTGAAGCTTGCAAGGGCGATGGCATTATCAAAATCGAGATGAACTTCTTGCCCGATGTTTACGTTCCTTGCGAGGTTTGTCACGGGCAACGTTACAATTCCGAGACGCTGGAAGTCACTTATAAAGGCAAAAATATCGCTGAGATTTTAAACATGACTGTCGCTGAAGCGCTGGACTTCTTCAGCGCGATTCCCAAGATCCGCCGCAAATTGCAGACGATCGTGGATGTGGGACTTGGCTACGTCCAACTAGGTCAGCCAGCCACTACTTTGTCTGGTGGTGAGGCTCAACGGATGAAACTGGCTTCTGAGCTACACAAACAATCGCCAGGTCATAACTTGTATATCTTAGATGAGCCGACCACGGGGTTGCACTCAGATGATATCAAGCGTTTATTGGAAGTTTTGAATCGCTTGGTCGATGATGGCAATACGGTTTTGATCATTGAACATAATTTGGATATCATCAAATCCGCTGACTATCTGGTTGATCTCGGCCCTGAAGGCGGTGAAGGCGGGGGGACAATCGTCGCGACCGGGACCCCTGAAGCAGTCGCCCAAGTAGCGGAAAGCTACACAGGTCAGTATTTGGCGCCAGTGTTGCAACGAGATCGGGAACGAACGCTGGCCAGCGAGGCGAAAACCAAAACTAAACGCTAGTATTTTGCAAGCAGCTTCAATTTACAGCGGTTTTAAATGCGGCGGTGGCAGTGTAAAAGACGCTGTCCTGGCGGCAAGGGTTACCAGAACCATGCAGGAATAAGCGCTGGGCACCTCAAATAATCAAATCTATCGATGGCAAGCATATGCCATCCGCACGAGCTCTCGTCAATTTGGCGAGAGCTTTTTTGAAACTGATCAGGGCGTTATGATCAACGTGATTTCTGGTTGACATGTTCAGTCAAACTGCTATCCTAAAACTAGCTATATTTTTTTGATTCAGAGTGCGAGCCACCCCGGGTAGCGCTTGAGCATTAGCCTAGCCATTGTTTTGGAAGCCGCACCATGCTTCCGGAACGATGGCGTAGCTAAGCGGAAAGCGCTGGGGTGGGGAACACGTTTCAAAATTAGAGTGCGAGCCACCCCGGGTAGTGCTTGAGTATTAGCCTAGCAATTGTTTTGGAAGCTGCACCATGCTTCCAGAACAATCGCGTAGCTAAGCGGAAAGCACTGGGGTGGGGAACACGTTTCAAAATCAGTGTGATTGAGGAGGAATATTATGTTCTGGCGGCAAAAATCTTGGGGTTTTGATTGGCCGGCCTTTATGTCCGGTATTATTTATTTGATTGCGGGTTTCTTCCTATTCGCGAAACCATCAGCTTCAATCGTCAGTATCGTGTTATTGTTCGGGATCATGGCGATCGTGCAGGGGATTTCTTGGATCGGGAACTTCTTCCATTATCGGGATTATCTCAGTGGGGCCAGTGTTTTCGTGCTGATCGCGGGTATTTTGGATATCTTGATCGGGATCGTCTTTATCACTAAAATTTACGCCGGCGCGATCGTGATCGCTTATGTGTTCGCGACTTGGTTCTTGATCGACTCATTGATCGGCCTCGTTGTGGTCAGTCATTTGCGAAGTTTCGGCCGTGGTTATTTCTGGGCGGCGCTGATCTTAGAAATCCTTAGCGTGGTGGTGGCCTTGATGTTGATCTTTAATCCGCTGTCATCTTTATTGACGTTGACCACGTTGCTGGCGTTTTATTTCGTGATTTTCGGGATCAACAACGTGATCGTGGCGATTGCCCATCGCGGCTAAGACTTGAACTAGAATAAGAAACGCCCGGTATGTTATACTATGATGAGTAAAGGGATGTGTGCTGATGGCAAAAACAGATTCATTGCAACTCGTGATCATTACCGGGATGAGCGGTGCTGGTAAAACCGTAGCGGTCCAGTCTTTCGAGGATCTGGGCTATTTTTGCGTAGATAATATGCCGCCTAGTTTGTTGCCGAAATTCTGGGAACTGGTGCGGCAAACGGGGCAAATATCTAAAGTGGCGTTAGTCGTGGATTTGCGGGCCCGGTCGTTTTATGATGAAATCATTACGATGTTGACCGACTTGGATGAAAGCCATGTGGTGAGCACGCGGATTCTGTTTCTTGACGCTTCAGACGAGGAATTGGTCAGTCGCTATAAGGAAACGCGCCGATCCCATCCACTGGCGATGGAAGGCCGTTTATTAGATGGCATTTCGAAAGAGCGGACCTTATTACAAGAGATGCGTAATCGGGCGCAAACAATCATTGATACCACTGATTTAACGCCGCGACAGTTGCGGGAAGCGATCTTCAAGCAATTCAAGGCCAGTGGCTTGCCCACTTTCCATATTGAGGTGATGTCCTTTGGCTTCAAGTACGGGCTGCCGATCGACGCTGATATTGTAATGGACGTTCGCTTCCTACCCAATCCGTATTACGTGCCGGAACTTAAGCGAAAAACCGGCTTGGATCCAGCGGTGGCGGCCTATGTCAATCAACAGCCGGCCACGAATGTGTTTTATCGGCAGTTCATGGCGATGCTGGAAACAGCCTTGCCGGGTTATGTCAAAGAAGGGAAAACGTCGCTGACGATCGCCATCGGTTGTACCGGTGGTCAGCATCGCTCGGTGGCGCTGGCACAGCGGATCGGTGCGGATTTGCAGGCGGATTACCCGGTTGACATCACCCATCGTGATCTGACCAAACGAAAAGAGACGGTGAATCGCTCATGAGTCGGAGTAATCGAATTGTCCGTGTCATTAAAGGACGCCGGCCTAAGGTGGTCGTAATCGGTGGCGGCACCGGCCTACCGGTGATCTTAAAGAGTTTACATTTACAAAACGCCGATATCACGGCGATCGTGACGGTCGCTGATGATGGCGGCTCCTCCGGCATTATTCGCGATTATATCAACGTGGTGCCGCCTGGTGATATTCGTAATGTGTTGGTTTCTTTGTCGGATATGTCACCGGCTTATTTGGATATTTTCCAATATCGCTTTGAAAGTCAGGATTCCTTCTTCGCCGGCCATGCGATCGGCAATTTGATCATCGCCGCGCTCACCGAAATGGATCACAATATTTTCGACGCGGTCCAAAAATTGTCGCAAATGATGCAGGTGGATGGACATGTATTCCCAGTGGCCAATGATCCGCTGACCCTAAACGCGGAATTTCTTGATGGGACCGTTGTTGCTGGTGAAACCGAGATTTCAGGCCAGCGCAAGCAGATCAAGCGGGTTTGGGTGACGGACACCAATGATCAAGCGAAAGAGCCTGAAGCCGTGCCCCAGGTCATCGCGGCGATCCAAGATGCCGATGTGATCGTCTTGGGCCCCGGGAGTTTGTTTACCAGTATTCTACCTAACTTGATGGTGCGGAACCTGAGCGAGGCCTTACTTCAGTGTTCGGCGGAGGTGATCTACATCTGTAACATCATGACGCAAAAGGGTGAAACGGAACATTTCTCCGACGCGGATCATGTGGCGGTGATCAATCAGCATCTAGGCGCCAAACGGGTCAATACCGTCTTGGTCAATAGCGAACCGGTGCCCGCCAATTATCTGGACTATCAAAAGTATGATGAATATTTATTGCCAGTCGGTCACGATTTCGCCGGTTTGCGATCCCAGTGTGATCGCGTGATCTCCAATGATTTCCTATCATTGCACGATCGCGGTGTTTTCCACGATGGGGATAAAGTGGCCCGGGAGATTCTAAATCGCGCTTTTCAAAGTCATTAGGTGCCCCTGTGGCCCTGACCAGCCCGAAGAGCAAGCGTACCAAAATTATCAATACTCAGTTAAAGTAACAGGACGCTGCAATCAGCGCTGACCAAGCTTTAATGATCAAGTAAGAATGCAGGTGAGTCCATGGCATCTTATGCCAGTGAGGTCAAGAAAGAGTTGACCCAGTTAGAAGTCCATCCAGCCCATGCGCGGGCCGAATTAGCGGCCCTTTTGCGCATGAACGGTTCTTTGGCGATCGCCCATCATCAGTTCGTTTTGAATGTGCAAACGGAGAACCCGGCGACGGCGCGACGGATCTATTCTTTGTTGAAGCAGACCTATACGGTGGAAGCGGAATTGCTGGTGCGCCGGAAAATGAAATTAAAGAAGAATAACCAATATATTGTCCGAGTGGCGAAAAACACCCAACCCATTTTGCGCGATCTGCAAATTTTAGCGCCGGAACAAATGGCGATTTTGACCAAGGTCCCTGATTGGATCTTGGCAGATGAGCAACTGGGCCGGTCGTACTTACGCGGCGCGTTTCTAGCTGGGGGTAGTGTCAATAATCCGGAAACCAGTCGTTATCATTTGGAAATCTATTCATTATATGAAGATCATAACCAGGATATTCTGCAATTGATGAATCGCTTCCAGCTCCATGCGAAAACCACCGAGCGGCGGAGTGGCTACATTAGTTATTTGAAAGAGGCCGAACGGATCGCTGATTTCTTGCAAGTCATCGGGGCGACCAACGCGATGCTCAAATTCGAGGATATTCGGATCGTACGGGATATGCGGAATTCGGTCAATCGGCTGGTCAATTGCGAGAACGCCAATATGAATAAAACAATTGACGCCGCCACTCGCCAGATCGAAAATATCAAGTATTTACAGACCGCGGTCGGCTTGGAAAATATCCCACCGAAGCTCCGGGAAATCGCTGAATTACGGCTGGCTTATCCGGAAACCACATTAGGTGAGTTAGGCCAAATGGTTCCAGGCGGGGGGATCTCCAAATCCGGGATCAACCATCGGCTGCGCAAGTTGAATGAGCTGGCGGAAGGAATGCAAGCTCGCATTATTAGTTAGAAGGGAGTTAATTGTGATGACTGAGCCAATTTTACTAAGTCAACAATTGTGTTTTGAATTTTATCGCACCCACAAAGCGTTCAATCGTTTTTACGCGCAAGCTTTAGCCCCCTTCAAGCTGACTTACGCGCAATATATCGTCTTGCTGGTCCTTTACGAGCAAGGCACGCTGTCAGTGAAAGAACTGGGCCAAAATGTCGGCCTGGATTCGGGAACCTTGACGCCCTTGCTGCGCCGGTTGGAGAAGGATGATTGGATCCAGCGGCAACGCAATGCGTTAGATGAGCGCCGTTTGGATATCGTTCTCACGCCCCGGGCCCAAGCGGCCAAGGACGCGCTGTTCAGCCATGTCCAGGGCTGCGCGGAAACGTTGGCGCTGCCAGTCGCGGATTATCAACGGATGATGACCGACGCGGCCAGCCTGTATGATCGTGTCGAACAGGCCACCACCGCGTTGAGTGACCAAGAGAAATCAGTCGCTGATTAAGCGCCTTGCAATTGGCCCTGATCCGCAAGCAAAGGCCATGATTAAATTACTTTAAGAAAACACTTGCTATTTGCCTGAGTTTTAGGTAAAATATTCAGTGTTGCTTGGGCCCTTAGTGTAATGGATCGCACGTAAGATTCCGGTTCTTGAAATCTGGGTTCGACTCCCAGGGGGCCCATAAATGCTTCAAATCACGATTAACAATGGCACTATCATCGCGCCCTTGTTGTGGTCGTGTCGTAAAATTTTGAACGATTTTACAAATCATGAAAATAGCCGCTGACTTTCTTCAGAAAGTTGGCGGCTATTTTTGGATTCGCTAACGATGATTGCTAAGCGCGGTTTTGCAATGCCCCGCGCCGCTGGGTGGCATGCTTGCGCCTTGCCGGAAGGCGCGGGGGCTTTGACCATAATAATTCTTGAAGGCGTGGGAGAAGTGCTCCAACGAGGTAAAGCCGACCGCGGCGCCGATCGTGGAAATGCTAGTGGCGCTTTCGTTAAGCAGCATGGCCGCCGCGGACATGCGGGCCTCGGCTTTCTTCTCACGGAAGGTTTGACCATAAAGTCGTTGCAGCCAGCGTTCGGTTTGCCGCGGACTGCTGTCGATTTGGCGGGCCAAGTCAGTTAGACTGGCTTGTTGATAGTCGTAGAGAAAGTAACTTTCAATGGTCAAAGCGATCTGGTCCGCGGGCACCAGCCGCGCTTGCGGGTGTTCTAGACGCGGACGGCCTTGGTAGTTGCGTAACATTTTGACGATCAGTTGCTGGAACAAGGCGCTTAACGTAATTTGAAACCCACTTTGTTGCTGGGCCATCTCTTGAAAAATTTCCTTGAAAAGGCGGTCCAGTCCTTGCTGGTCCCGCCCAATCCAGCAAGTCGTGGTCAAGAACTCTTCCAGATTGGCGGCCATGGTTTGTGGCGGCGGGGTTGCCATGTGGGCGGTTGGCTGGTCAGCGGTTTTCAAATAAACGCATAATTCCCGCATTGGCTGGGTCGCCGCCGGCAGTTGGGCGTGGTCCACGCCGGGTCCGGTCATGTAGAGACTGCCGGGTCCCAGGGCGTGTTTCTGCCCCGAAATCAGCACCGCGCCGTAACCACTAGCGATATAGTGGATCTCATAACTGGTCCGGCCGTGATGATGACTGGGGATGACCTGCTGAATAACGCCATCTAGCAAATTGATGATTTGAAATTGATGTCCCGCCAGTTCGAACCGCACTGTTAATTCCTGAAATGAACATGCCATCTGTAAGACCTCGTTGCCTGACTTATTTGACTGCTTGAGTTAGTTGACTGCGATCCCGCAAATTGCTGAGCGTGATTGAAGCCTCCAGCTGTTTGTGGTCAGCTTCAGTTTACCAGATGTTAACAACTTGCGCTAATCCGACAAAAAAAGTGATATGTTGGCGTGATTGGCGCTAATGTTTAAGTTTGTCCTTGGTTATAATGAAGTTGCATGATGTTTGGCAGTTTTGGAAATGATCAAGGAGGGCAAACATGAACAAAATCAATGACTATTTGGCGCGGATCGATCGGGTCAATCAAGCGGGGACCTACCAGGATAATTGGGATTCGCTGGCGCAGCATCCGTTACCGCGGTGGTTTCGTCAAGATAAGTTTGGGATTTTTATCCATTGGGGCGTTTTCAGTGTCCCGGCTTTTGGGAGTGAATGGTACTCCCGCTCGATGTACGTTCAGGGGTCGCCGGAATATGAGCACCATCGGGCAACTTATGGCCCCCAAGACGAGTTCGGCTATCAGGATTTCATTCCCCAGTTTAAGGCGGAGCGCTTCGATCCGCAGGCGTGGGCGGCGCTCTTCAAGGAGGCTGGCGCTAAGTATGTGGTGCCAGTAGCCGAACACCACGATGGTTTTCAAATGTATCGTAGTGACCTATCGCCGTGGAACGTGGCGGAAATGGGACCGAAGCGTGATGTTTTGGGCGAATTAGAACAGGCTTTCGCGGAGGTTGGCCTGGTGACCGGCGCGTCCTCACACCGGGCGGAGCATTGGTTCTTTATGGGCCATGGCAAGGAATTCAAAAGTGATATTCATGAACCGCTGCAGCCTGGCGACTTTTATTGGCCAGCGATGCCTGAGCCCGATCACTACGATCAACATAGCGAACCGGCGCCGTCAACTGAATTCTTGGATGATTGGCTAGCCCGGACCTGCGAGTTGATCGATCGTTATCGGCCGCGGTTGTTGTATTTCGATTGGTGGATCCTCCACGCCTCCTTTAATCCCTATTTGAAGAAAATGGCGGCCTATTATTATAACCGCGCTGAAGAATGGGGTCAGGAGGTGCTGATCAATTATAAGAACGATTCCTTTATGTTTGGCACAGCGGTCGTTGATATTGAGCGGGGTCAATTCGCGGCGGCCAAGCCATATTATTGGCAAACTGACACCTCGGTGGCCTTGAATTCATGGGGCTATACCGAAAACAATCAATATCGCACCGCTTCCGAATTACTCTGTGACCTGGTGGATGTTGTCAGCAAAAATGGGAACTTGTTGCTTAATGTGGGCCCCAAGGCTGATGGCACGATCCCAGATGAAGATCGGCAAATTTTATTGGAGATGGGTGCGTGGTTGCGGATCAACGGTGAGGCCATCTATGACTCCCAAGTTTGGCGCAAGTTGGCGGAAGGACCAACGCCGGTGGTTGAAGGGCAGTTCTCTGATGATGAGCAGGAGCCTTATACGTCCGCGGATGTGCGCTACACAGTTCGTGGTCATAATCTTTATGCGATCGCGTTGAAAGGCGCGCCAGATGGTCATTACGATTTTCCAGCCCTAGGAGAACAGAATGCGGAAAAGGGCGCCGAATTCCACGGATTGATCAAGTCCTTGACCCAGCTAGGCTCTGACGCAGCCGTTGAGTATACCCGCGATCCAAGAGGCTTGCATTTACAAACGGCTGGCAATTCTGGCACGCAACCCGTTGTATTCCGTCTGGAGTTGCAGTAGCCCGCGCCGACTTCATCTAGACCGTTTGAGCGGGTGATCAAACGCGGCGGCTAAGACGAACCAGTACTAGCAAGGCCCAATGATTATCAACTGGTGCAAACAAACACCAAGGCGTACCAACCAGTACTAACAAGTTTCCACGATTACCAACCAGTAGCAGAATTACCAATGAGTACCAGAAAATCACAAGGATTATCAGCAAACCCAGTGAAAATCCAACGCTAAACTAACTTTTTGTCAACTTTCCAACGAGTAATCGCGGGAAGTTGGCTTTTTTTCGGTGTTTCTCGGGCAAAAAAGTGCTTGTTCCAATTGCCAGTCGCGCCAATCAATGATACGATGCTTTTATGTGTTTTTGATTTCCGCTGGTTTTGTGTGATCTTTTTAAGGTCGGCACGCCGGCAGTTTAAGGGGTATTTGAATGTTCTCTCTATTACTTGTGGTGATTTACGCGGCGTTTATTAGTTTGGGTCTGCCGGATTCGTTGATTGGTTCTGCTTGGCCGGTGATGCATGGGCAGTTGCACGTGCCTGTTTCCTATGCGGGGATGGCGACCATGATTATTGCTGGCGGGACAATTATTTCTAGCTTGTTTTCTGATCGCTTGATTCGCCGTTTTGGCGCTGGCGTGGTGACCGCAGCCAGTGTGCTGACCACGGCGATCGCCTTATTTGGCTTCTCATTTAGTCCGAATTTCGTGGTGCTTTGCTTATGGGCAGTGCCTTACGGTTTAGGCGCCGGCGCCGTTGACGCGGCTTTGAACAATTATGTCGCCTTGCATTATAAGTCGCGGCAGATGAACTGGCTGCATTGTTTCTGGGGTGTGGGCGCGGCAATCAGTCCGGCAATCATGGGCGGCTTCTTAGCGCGAAACAACAATTGGCAGGGTGGTTATCGCGCGGTTGGCTATTTGCAAATTGGGCTGACCATTATTTTGTTCTTGAGCTTACCTTTGTGGCAACACAATCGTCCTCGGCCAAAAGTTACGTCCACCACCACGGATGCACCAACCGAAATGGGCACCGCCGCTGAACCCCGGCTAAGTTTACCGCAGATTTTGCGGATGCCAGGGGTGGTGACGGCTTTGGTAGCCTTCTTCGCTTATTGTTCCCTGGAAGGAACGACCGGTTTATGGGCCAGCAGTTACCTGGTGCAAGCTAAAGGGGTCGCGCCAGATGTCGCGGCGCGGTTTGCTTCCTTATTCTTCATCGGAATCACAGTCGGTCGCTTCTTCAGTGGCTTGGTCGCCGATCGTTGGGGTGATCATCAGCTGGTGCGCGTCGGTATTAGCATTTTATTAGTGGGCGTCTTTTTGTTGATCTTGCCGGTGCAAGCGACCCAGTTGTCCCTGATTGGCCTAGTAGTGATTGGCTTGGGCTGCGCGCCGATCTATCCGGCAATCATTCATGCCACCCCGATGAACTTTGGCGCCGAGAATTCTCAGGCCATTATCGGGGTCCAAATGGCCAGCGCTTATGTGGGCTCAACCTTCATGCCCCCCTTGTTTGGCGTGTTGGCCAGTACGTTCTCCATTGGCCTCTATCCTGTTTACCTGTTGATTTTCGCCCTGATCCTGTTAGTCATGACCGAATGGCTCAGTCAACAGGTGCTGCATAAGGCTTGGGACTAAGATAATTGCGTTTGGAAAAATAGATTCGTTTGCGGTGGAGCGGTGCTGAAGAGCGCCGCTTTTTTCGTCGGCAATTGTTTGAAGTTTATCCGCGAAATGCGCTAGTTTCTGTTTCCGATTTCTTGCTTTGGGGCAGGTGTGGTGGGGTTTGGCGCGTAGGCGCAACCGGCTGGGACTGCTGATGCGGACTGGAACGTGGTGGGCGTCGTTTGAAGCCAATCCGCAAAGAACGCGGCTTGTCTTCAAATCGAGCCTTGTCCTAAGCGGCAAAGCCGCCAAGGACAATTTCACCACTGAGCCGCGCAGTCCCAGCCGGTTGCTAGGCAGAATTGCGCCTATCTGCAATAGAAGATGGGTATCTGACGAAGTGCTTTTGCAAGCAAGAGGTCAAAACAATCGCCCCTTTTTTGGTGGTACAGCAACATCAACTGATGCGGATTATAGCTGGTTGGTCCAGTTTGCGTAGGCTAGAAATCTTTACCAGTTTTCTCAACAATCCTTGGCAGGATACTGACCGAATTAGCCGATTCATCTAGAACTTACCTCAGTTTATCAAGCAGACTGTACTGGTGTCACCAATTTAAAGCTTGCACCCACTAATCACGGCCGTCAATTGCGTGGCTCCCTATCAATTGGCAACAGCCTACCAGTTGGCGTGAGTGCTCAAACGTCTGTTATAACGTTGAGCAGCGCAAGCCGCGGACAACATTGAAACGTGTTCGTCGACCCAGCTCCTTGCGCTAGCTACGCAATTGTTCCGGAAGCATAGTGCGGCTTCCAAAACAATTGCTAGGTTAATGCTCAAAGTCAACCCGTTGTGTTCCACACTCTGGCGTTGGTGGTTCGTTTGTTAGTTGGCGGAAGGTCGGGCTGGGGGTGAGTCAGCCGCGATATTATTGTTGGCGATTTATCGCCTACAATAAGGCCGAGTTTTGAGATTTTCGGTGGGTTTCCGAAAAGCTCAAAATCGTGCCCGCCGCGTTCCACCACCCCCAGCCCGACCTGGAGCCCCACCACATCTGTCAACCACCAACGCCACGAGCAGCGCAAGCCGCGGCCAATCTACGCTCGCACTTTCCCGATTGCAAAAGCAGGCAAACCTTTTTATAATGAATAAGTCACTTAGGACATTTGCTTCGGGCCCATCTGCCACACCCTGCGTCGCTGAGAATGCAGTTGGCAGCGCGGACCCAGCGCAGAAACTCACAGCCCTAACGTCAAGCATCAAGTAAATATTGGTTCCTAGCGCGGTTGGCCGTTCAGGCAAGACCGGCGCCGTGCAAGGACAAAGAAGGTTGAGTACTCAAGCGATGGCACAACGAATTGAGATTCTAGTTACCCTGAATGAAGCCTATTTGCCGCCGCTCCAAGTCATGTTGGTTTCATTGTTTGAAAATAATCCCCAGCAGTCCTTTCGCATCTGGCTGATCCATCGCCAGATTCCTGCGGCGAAATTGGCCGCGTTAGGGCAGTTGGTCCATAGTTTTGGTGGTCAATTGAAACCGATTCAGGTTGATGGGCAGCATTGGACCGGCGCGCCAACGGAAAACCGCTATCCAATGGAAATGTATTTCCGCTTGTTGTGCGCTAATATTTTACCGAAAAACGTCAAACGGGTCCTTTATTTGGATCCGGATATTCTGGTGGTCAATCCAGTCCAGCAACTTTGGCAAGTGGAACTGGACGGCAAAATGTTGGCGGCGGCGACGCATTCGGGCATGACGCACCTGGTCACTGGAATCAATAATATCCGCCTAGGCACCGACCACGGTTACTATAACTCTGGGGTGATGCTGATTGATTTGGTGCAAGCGCGGAAAATCATCAAGTTTGCCGACATCGAACAGATCATTAATGAACACAGCGACTTGTTGCTGCTGCCTGATCAGGATATTTTAAATTTCTTGTACGGTGAGGACATCAAAGAAATTACTGAGGAAAATTGGAATTACGACGCGCGGAAATATCCCCTTTATTTTACCCGCAGTCTTGGCAAACATGATTTGCAGTGGACCTTGGCCAACACGGCCATTTTACATTTTTGTGGCCATCCTAAACCTTGGGAAGCCCATCATGACACGCGCTTCACCGCGCTGTATCTCAATTACCAGCAGTTGACGGCTCGTCGTTTGCGGACTTTGGCGCCAGCGCTGGTAGAACCTCCAGCAGAATCGACCGCGACCAGTGACAGCCAGTGAGTTTTTGGTGTAAACTAAAGGCGTGTCAAAAAGCAAAAAAAGTAAGTAAAATTGTTTGACCTATTTTGACTAATATGCTAAATTAGCAGAGTAGTTCGAACAGTGCTAATTGAAAAAGAACTAAACTCAAGGAGGCTACACGATGTTAGTACCTACAGTTATTGAACAAACTTCCCGGGGCGAACGCGCTTATGATATTTACTCACGCTTGCTGAAGGATCGGATCATCATGCTGTCTGGCGAAGTCAATGACCAGATGGCCAACTCGATCATCGCCCAATTACTCTTCTTGGACGCTCAAGATTCAACTAAAGATATTTCCCTTTACATCAACTCACCAGGTGGGGTGATCACTTCAGGTTTGGCGATCATGGATACGATGAATTTCATCAAGTCCGACGTCCAAACAATCGCGATCGGCATGGCCGCTTCCATGGCCAGCGTCCTGTTGACTGCTGGGACCAAAGGCAAGCGCTTTGCCTTACCTAACTCAACGGTTTTGATCCATCAACCTTTGGGTGGCGCTCAAGGCCAAGCCACAGAGATCGAGATTGCCGCGGAAGAAATCATCAAGACCCGCAAAAAGATGAACCAGATCTTAGCTGACGCCACTGGCCAAACCTTGGAAACCATTCAAAAGGATACTGAACGGGATAATTATATGACCGCTCAGGAAGCTTTGGATTATGGTTTGATCGACAAGATCATGGTCAACATGAACGATAAATAAAGTATTGAAATCAACTCAGATCAATTAAGTTAGAAAAACGCTACGGCCGGTTGCCGTAGCGTTTTTTGGTATTTAGATCAAGTTGAGCGAGCTCAATTTCAGCGATTAGCAGTCAAGGCGCCTTTTGACGAGGTTAGTTAAATCATTGCTGCCAATAATCAGCGGCGATCCGTTGACCTTGATCGATCTTGGCCCATTGTTGGTCGGCGGTCAGCTCGTTGCCGCCATCGCAGGAAGCAAAACCACACTGATGGGACAAGTAAAGGCGCTCCTTGGGAATGATCTGGCTGGCCTGGTCCAATAGGCGATAAACCCGGGCTTCATCATCCAAATGATCGGTCTTGCTAGAAAGCAAGCCCAAGACAACGGTGACCGCCGGTTTATTCGCTAGAACAGCCAGCGCGGAAAGGTCGCCGGCCCGCTCGTCGTCCCATTCCAAAAAGAACCGATCATAGTGTTGCTCGCCGAGAAACTTTTGCGCGATCGTGGCGTAACTGCCACCAGCGGCGTGCCGGCTAGCGTAGTTACCGCGACAATTGTGGGTCCAGACTTTTAGCCCCAAAGCGTGGCCGTAATCGGCGACTTCATTATTGATCGCGATGAAGGTATCCGCCAAATCGATAACATCACCATTACCAGCGGCGAAGAAACTTTGTTGATTATCCGGCGCGAACAGTTCCCAGAGGCAATCGTCAAATTGAATGATCGTTCCGCCAGCGTCGCGATAATCACGCAGAAATTCTTTGTAGGCGTTGATCAACCCCGCGCGGAGTTCAGCTTGATTGGCGTAAACTTGATCGGGTCCATATAAATGATCAAAAATCGCCAATTCCGTGAAAGCGTGGGCCGCGCCCCAAACAGTGGTTTTGACAGTGGTCGCGCCGGCTTGAGCTTTGAGCGCTTTGAAGATATCAATGAAATGATGTTGGCGGCCAGATAAGGGGGCGGTGATCCGCAAGCCAATGTCCTTGCGGGTCTCAAACGCGCCACCGTCGTGATCTTGGAAGGTGTAACCTTGCTTGGCGATGTAGCGTTCAACGCCGCCGAAGCCCCAGATGAAGTCCAAGTGCCACATTGATTTAGAATATTCGCCGTCAGTAAGGACACTTAGTCCGTGGGCTTTTTGTTCCGCAACGACCGTTTTGATCGCGGCAGTCTCAGCGGCCTGATAACCAGGAAAATCGTGATAAAACGGATAGGTGATATCATCGCGTTGTTCGATTTGGTTTTTATAAGTCAAGAGTGAAGTCGGTCGTAATAATGAACCAACTGTTTGAAAATGAGTTGTTGTCATGGGAATCCTCCAGAAATAAGTCTTGAGGATATCATAGCAAGTTTTTCGGATAATAGATAATACCGGTTAACTTTGTGCTATGATAGGTAAAAACTATAACGGAGGGGCAAACCATGCGCATCCAACAACTAACCTATTTAGAAAAAATCGCGGCAACCGGCTCGATCAACGAGGCCGCCAAACAACTCTTTATCAGTCAACCCTCGTTGTCCCAGGCAATGAAGGAGTTGGAAAAGGAATATCACTTGCAATTGTTTTATCGCAGCAAATTAGGAATCACGCTAACAGCTGAGGGGCGGGAATTTCTGAACTACGCGCGGGGAATCTTGGATCAGGTCAATTTATTGAATGACCATTTCGATGTGGACGTGGTTCGCAAGCACGTTTTTAGTGTTTCCGGGCAGCATTACGCCTTTGTGGTCCACGCTTTTGTCGAGTTGGTCAAGCGGATCGGCCAAGATGAATATCAATTCACCTTGCGGGAGACGCAAACGCAGAATGTCCTAGATGATATTCAAACTTTTCGCAGTGAGATCGGAGTGATCTACTTGAATCAGTTTAATCGAGCGGTGCTAACGCGGTTGATTGCTGAAAAGGATTTGAGCTTCACACCATTATTTGTGGCCCAACCTCATGTTTTTGTTGGGCGTGACAATCCACTGACCAGTAAAGCTCGCCTGACTTTGACGGATCTGACTGACTATCCCTATCTTTCTTATGAACAAGGGGAGAATAATTCGTTTTATTTTGCTGAGGAAATCTTGAGCACCATGCCTCACAAAAAGCAGATCCAGATCAGTGATCGCGCGACGATCTTCAACTTAATGGTCGGGTTGAATGGCTATACCATCAGCAGTGGCATCATCAGTAGTGAACTCAATGACGAGAAAATTGTGGCGATCCCCTTGGATGTGCCGGACTCGATGACCTTAGGCTACTTGACTCATAAGAAAATCGAGTTAAGCAACTTGGCGACAGAATATTTGGTCCTCTTGAAACAGCACATTCGTAACTACGGTTTTACAATCATCGGCGACTAGCTGACAGGTGTTCGACAGCATTGGCATCTGCGCTTAGCCACTCGGCCCGGGTCGCGCTCTTTTGAAACGTGCTCACCAGCCCAGCATCTTCCGCTCAGCTACGCAACTATTCCGGGGGCATAGACCAGCCTTCAAAATGGTTGCTAGGCAAATGTTCTGAAGCTACCGAGGCTGGCGCTCACACTTCTTTTGAAACATACCGGCCACGGTCGTTAATTGCGTAGGACCCCATCAATTGGTCATAGCTTGCCAATTGGCGTGAGTGCTCAACCGACAGTTAAAACGTTGAGCGGCTGGAGTGGAGCGCTTCGGGGTGAGATCGCCGTGAAATTGTCCTTGGCGGTTTACCGCTTAGGACAAGGCTCAGCTTTGAGATTTTCGACGTTCTTCCGAAAAGCTCAAAGTGACGCCCACAGCGATCTCACCCCGAAACGCGCAGCGCAAGCCGCGGACATTGTAGGAACGTCATGCGCGCTAGCCCAGTTTCTTCTATTTTAACCAGTTGAGTCGTACAGCAGGTCTTGGCGTTTCAATGAAGGAAGCATGAAGAACCCGTGCTTAAAGCAATCAATCATGCTTTTAATAAGCTTGAAACATGAAATTTTCAGGAAATTACTGATAAAGCGGTTGCAATTCTTGCAAATGAAAATCACAATTGTTATAATGATTTCGGTGCTTGAGATAGGGTAAGACTTTTGATCAACGCTATATTTTTTGGCACTGATGGGTCGCAATATGACACCGTTGGACGATTATTGTCCCGCTGAAAGGTCTGGCTTTGATGCAGAATGACTTAACGTGGTTAGATACGATCGCCCCGGGTTTCTTGAATACGATCAGACAGCGGTATTTGATCTTGCAGCGGATCCAATGGCTAGAACCTGTTGGCCGGCGCACGCTGGCTCAAGAGCTTGGGCTCAGCGAGCGTGGACTACGAACAGAAACTAACATTTTGAAAGCTTCAGGATTGATAAATTCCTCGAAATTAGGTATGGTATTAACGGAGAGTGGCCGTGATATTCTCGGCAAACTCGATGATCTTATGTCTGATTTGCTGGGTTTTCCTAAGAAGGAACGGCGCTTAGCCGACGTCTTGGGAATCGACCATGTCTTGATCGTTTCCGGCGATTGTGATTCGCAACCGCGGGTACTGGAATCCATGGGTCAACTGTTGAACAAGACCTTGGCGGTGCTGTTACCTGATGGCGAGAATATCATCGCCGCGATGGGTGGCACCACCATGGCGGTGATGGCCAAAGAATTAACGCCGGCATTGGCGAAACAACGGGATTTGTTGTTTGTACCTGCCCGTGGTGGTGTTGGTGAACTGGTCGATATTCAGGCCAATGCGATCTGCTCGGAAATGGCCAAGCAAACTGGTGGTCGGCATCGGAGCTTGTATGTTCCCGAGGATATCAGCGAGCGGACCTATCAACCGCTGCTCCAAGAACCATCGATCAAGTCGGTACTTGATTTGATCGGCCAAGCTAATGTGGTGATCCACAGCATTGGTGAGGCGATGACCATGGCGCAACGACGTAACATGTCGGCGGAGATCATTGGAGAATTACAGGCCAAGCGGGCAGTTGCTGAGGCTTTTGGTGATTTCTTCGATGAAAGTGGTCAAGTTGTTTACAAGATACCGCGGATTGGTTTACAGATTCCGGATCTTACTGAAGTTCCTTATGTATTCGCCATCGCGGCGGGCCAGAATAAGGCCAAAGCGATCCGCGCATACATGCACAACGCGCCGCAACAAACGTGGTTGATCACGGATGAGGGCGCTGCTAACTCGCTTTTAAAAGGGGCAACCTTTTAAAGAAATTTTTTATTTCCTGAAGGAGGAAATTTTGTATGACTGTAAAGATTGGTATTAACGGTTTCGGACGTATCGGACGTTTGGCATTCCGCCGTATTTTGGACTTGGGTGCTGAATCAAATGAAATCGAAGTAGTTGCAATCAACGACTTGACTTCACCAGCTATGTTGGCTCACTTATTGAAATATGATTCAACTCATGGCACTTTGGATGCTGAAGTTAGTGCGACTGAAGACTCAATCGTTGTTAACGGTAAGTCATATCGTGTTTACTCAGAACCACAAGCAGACAAAATTCCTTGGGTTGCAAACGATGGCGTAGACTTCGTACTTGAATGTACTGGTTTCTACACTTCTAAAGAAAAGGCTTCAGCTCACTTGAAGGCCGGCGCTAAGCGTGTCTTGATCTCAGCTCCTGCTGGTAGCGATCTTAAGACTATCGTTTATAGCGTAAACGATGATACTTTGACTTCTGACGATACAATCGTATCTGCAGGCTCATGTACAACAAACTCATTGGCACCATTCGCACAAGCATTGAACAATGAATTTGGTATCGAAGTTGGTACCATGACAACAATCCATGCTTACACTGCAACTCAATTGATCCTTGACGGCCCAGACCGTAAAGGCAATCGTCGCAATGCCCGTGCTGCTGCTGTTAACACAATTCCTCACTCAACCGGTGCTGCTAAGGCTATCGGTTTGGTATTACCTGAATTGAACGGCAAGTTACAAGGTCATGCACAACGTGTTGGTGTGCCTGATGGTTCTGAAACAGAATTAGTTGCAATCTTAGGCAAGAAAGTTAAAGACGCTGACGAAATCAACGAAGCTGTTAAGAAGTATACGATCGATAACCCTTCATTCGGTTACAACGAAGACGAAGTTGTTTCTTCTGACATCGTTGGCACGACTTACGGCTCAATCTTTGACCCAACTCAAACTGAAGTAACAACTTCAGGTGATCACCAATTGGTTAAGACTGTTGCTTGGTATGACAACGAATACGGCTTTACTTGCCAAATGGTTCGTACTTTATT
Organism: Lapidilactobacillus salsurivasis; assembly: GCF_054785215.1. NCBI lineage: Bacteria > Bacillati > Bacillota > Bacilli > Lactobacillales > Lactobacillaceae > Lapidilactobacillus > Lapidilactobacillus salsurivasis. The sequence goes on from NZ_BAAABI010000004.1 coordinate 87,585, forward strand.
GAAATTCGCATCTCTTTAATAGAAAGCTAATAATTTAGAGTTTCGATTTTTTGAGGCGGAGGGAGGTTGACTCCTTTCGCCTTTTATCATGAATTCTTTACGGAGGTTGTCCATAAATGGCAAAATTAATCGTTTCTGACGTTAACGTTAAAGACAAAAAAGTTTTGATCCGGGTCGACTTTAATGTGCCGATCAAAGACGGCGTGATCGGTAATGATAACCGGATCGTTGCCGCTTTACCTACGATCAAATATGTAATCGAAAACGGCGGCAAAGCCATCTTGCTTTCTCACTTAGGCCGGATCAAGAGCGACGACGATAAGAAGAAATTAAGCTTACGTCCCGTTGCGGCTCGTTTGGCTGAATTGTTAGGCAAGGATGTTAAGTTCGTGCCGGTCAATGAAGGCGCTGAATTAGAAGACGCGATCAACGCAATGGTTGATGGCGATGTGATCTTAATGGAAAATACCCGTTTCCAAGACATCGACAATGATTTCGGCAAACGCGAATCTAAGAATGATCCTAAGTTAGGCGAATATTGGGCTTCCTTAGGCGACGTTTATGTCAACGACGCTTTCGGGACCGCGCATCGGGCCCACGCTTCTAACGTTGGGATCGCCACAGCAATGAAGGCTGCGAACAAGCCTGCTGCTGCTGGCTTCTTGATGGAAAAAGAAATCAAGTTCTTAGGGACCGCTGTTGATCAACCAGTTCATCCTTTCGTGACCATCTTAGGTGGCGCTAAGGTTTCTGATAAAATCGGCGTAATCGAAAACTTGATTCCAAAATCAGATCATATCTTGATCGGCGGCGGCATGGCTTATACCTTCTTAGCAGCAAAAGGCTACCAGATCGGCAAGTCATTGTTTGAAGCTGACAAGCTTGAATTGGCTAAGGAATTGTTAGCTAAGGCTGGCGACAAACTGGTCTTACCTGTTGATAACGTTGCGGCGACTGAATTTTCAAATGATGCCCCTCACGAAATCGTTGGCGATGATATTCCTGAAAATGAAATGGGCTTAGATATCGGTCCTAAATCGATTGCTTTGTTCAAAGATATTTTGAAGGACGCGAAGACGGTTGTTTGGAACGGCCCAATGGGTGCGTTTGAAATGAGCAACTACGCTGAAGGTACGTTGGAAGTTGGTCGCGCTTTAGGTGCTTTGACTGACGCAACCACGATCATCGGTGGCGGGGATTCCGCTGCAGCTGCGATCCAATTAGGCATCGCTGACCAGATCACCCATATTTCAACAGGTGGCGGCGCTTCGCTTGAATACTTGGAAGGCAAGACCTTACCAGGTATCGCTGCGATTTCCGAGAAATAATTTCCAAAAATAATTTTTGAGGTGAAAGATATTGCGTACACCAATCATTGCCGGTAACTGGAAAATGAACAAGAATCCGCAAGAAACACAGGCTTTCTTGGAAGCAATCAAAGGCCAATTACCAGATCCAGCGCAAGTTGAATCAGTGATCGCTGCGCCTGCGATCGACTTAAACGCATTAGTATGGTTCTCCAAGGATTCTGCTTTAAAGGTTGCCGCTGAAAACTGTTATTTTGAAGACGAAGGCGCTTATACCGGTGAAACTTCACCGAAAGCGTTAGCTGAAATGGGCGTTGACTATGTGGTCATCGGTCACTCAGAACGTCGCCAATATTTCCACGAAACTGATGAAGACATCAACAAAAAGGCGAAAGCGATTTTCCGCAACCAAATGTTGCCGATCATTTGCTGCGGCGAAACGTTGGAAACACGTGAAGCTGGCCATGAAGTTGACTGGGTCGTTGGTCAAATCAAGGCTGCTTTGGCTGGCTTGTCCGCTGAAGAAGTTTCTAAATTAGTGATCGCTTATGAACCAATCTGGGCCATTGGGACTGGCAAGACCGCCAGCTCTGACCAAGCTCAAGAAATGTGCCATGAGATCCGTGAAGCTGTCAAGTCATTGTATAATGAACAAACCGCTGAGAACGTTCGGATCCAATATGGTGGTTCTGTTAAGCCAGCTAATGTGAAGGAATTAATGGCTAAACCTGACATCGATGGTGGTTTGGTCGGTGGCGCTAGCATGATTCCTGAATCATTTTTAGCCTTGGTCAACTACCAAAAATAATGCCGCGTTGGAGTGTTAAACAACACTAAAATTTGGTACTATAATGAATGTAAGCCGATAAATCGGGAAAAAGAAAAGGAGCGAAACAAATGTCTGTAATTACTGATGTTTTAGGCCGCGAAGTTTTAGATTCACGTGGCAATCCTACTGTTGAAGTTGAAGTTTATACTGAATTAGGTGGCTTCGGCCGCGCGATCGTCCCTTCAGGCGCTTCAACTGGCGAACACGAAGCTGTTGAATTGCGTGATGGCGACAAATCACGTTTTGGTGGCAAGGGTGTTTTGAAGGCCGTTGCTAACGTTAACGACGTTATCTCAAAAGAAGTTATCGGGATGGACGCAACTGACCAACGCGCTTTAGACCAAGCGATGATCGAACTTGATGGCACACCTAACAAAGGCAAATTGGGTGCTAACGCGATCTTAGGCGTTTCCTTAGCTGCTGCTCGTGCTGCTGCTGACGAAATTGGCTTGCCATTGTACGAATATCTTGGCGGCCCTAACGCTCATTTGTTGCCAACACCAATGATGAACGTAATCAACGGTGGCGCGCACTCAGACAACAAGGTTGACTTCCAAGAATTCATGATCATGCCTGTTGGCGCTAAGTCAGTTCACGAAGCTGTTCGGATGGGCGCGGAAACTTTCCACGCTTTGAAGAGCTTGCTGGCAGCTGACGGCAAAGCAACTTCTGTTGGTGACGAAGGTGGCTTCGCTCCTGACTTCGCTAACAACGAAGAACCTTTGGAATACTTGGTTAACGCAATCCAAAAAGCTGGCTACAAGCCTGGCGAAGATATTTCAATCGCTATCGACGTTGCCGCTTCTGAATTATGGGATGCTGACACTAAGCAATACAAATTACGCTGGTCAACTGGTGAAGAGATGGATACACCTGCATTCATCGCTTACATCGAAGGCTTGGTCAACAAATACCCAATCGTTTCGGTTGAAGATCCAATCGACGAAAACGAATGGGAAGACTGGCAAGAAATTACCAAACAATTGGGCAAGAAAGTCCAAATCGTTGGTGATGACTTGTTCGTAACTAACACTGATTACCTCAAGAAGGGGATCAGCATGGGCGTTGCTAACTCAATCTTGATCAAAGTTAACCAAATCGGTACTTTGACTGAAACTTTTGAAGCCATCGAAATGGCTAAAGAAGCTGGTTACACTGCCGTTGTTTCTCACCGTTCTGGTGAAACTGAAGATACAACGATCGCTGACTTGGTTGTTGCGACTAACGCTGGCCAAATCAAGACTGGTTCAATGAGCCGGACTGATCGGATCGCGAAGTACAACCAATTGATGAGAATCGAAGAACAATTAGGCGATGCTTCTAACTACAAAGGTATCAACAGCTTCTACAACTTGAAAAAATAATTAGCTTCCTGTGAAGCTACTGACCGTCTATCCGTTGGGTAGGCGGTTTTTTTTGTCTTGGTTTTGGTAAAGCAGCGCTTCTGGATTTGGTGCGTTGCCAGATTGCAGGTGTGTTGGGTTTGGTGGGGACGCAACCGCCTCAGGACGTTTGTCGTGGCTGGAAACGTGCTCCGCACAACTGACTTCTGTGCTTAGCTACGCAATGGTTTCGGAAGCGAAGCCCGCTTCCAAAGCCATCGCTAGGCTAATGCTCGAAGTCAACCCGTTGCGCTGCGCTCTGGCTTGGAACGCGGTGGGCACTGTTTTTGAGCCAATCCGCAAAGACCGCGGCTTGTCTCAAAATCAGGCCTTATTCTAAGCGATAAATCGCTAAGAATAATCTCACCGCTGAGCCACACGTCCTGAGGCGGTTGCTGAACAGAATTGAGCCTATCTGCAATCAAGGCGAAGGATTTGACGAAGTGCTTTTGCAAGCTAGAGGTTAAAACAATCGCCCTTTGTGAGGTTGTACGGAAATGTTAACTAATTCTGGAAAGCGAGATGCCGTTCTTGATCCTTCGCTTAATTGTATGTGTGGTGGGTTTAGGTGGGGACGCAACCGCCTTAGGACGTTTGTCGTGGCTGGAAACGTGCTCACCGACCCAAGCTCCCTGTTTTTAGCTACGCAATTGTTCCGGGAGCAAAATACAGCTTCCAAAACAGTTATTAGGCTAATGCTCAGGAGCTGGTCAGGTCGGCTCTCACTCTGGATAGAGTCGCGCAGTCCCAGCCGCGGTTGCTAGGCAGAATTTCGCCTATCTGCAATCGAAGCGAAGTATCAGACAAAGTGCTTTGGCAAGTAAGAGGTCAAACAATTGCCCGCTTTTTGGTGGTACGGCAATGCCAACCGATTCGGATTAGGAATTGGGACATTTTGCGTAGATTGAACATTTCTGCTTGTTCCCTTAACAATCCTTGGTTGGAAACCGACCAGATTAGCCATTTTATCAAGAACTTGCGTCAGTTCATCAAGCAGACTGCACTGGTGTCACCAATTTAAAGCTGGTGACCACTAACCACGGTCGTCATTTGCGTGGCTCCTCATCAATTGGCAACAGCTTGTCAGCCGGCGTGAGTGCTCAAACGTCTGTTATAACGTTGAGCGGCTGGAGCGGAGAAATTCGGGGTGAGATCGCCGTGAAATTGGTCTTAGTGGCTATGCCACTTAGACCAAGGCTCAGCTTTGAGATTTTCGGCGCCCTTCCGAAAAGCTCAAAGTGACGCCCACAGCGAGCTCACCCCGAATTTCGCAGCGCAAGCTGCGGACAATCTACTTTTGTTAGGCTAATGCTCACAGCCGCGTATCCTCGCTGCGCACTCTGAAACGTGCTGCGCGACCCAGCTTCTTCCGCTTAGCTACGCACTTGTTCCGGAAGCAAAGTGCAGCTTCCAAAACAAGTGCTAGGCTAATGCTCAGAAGCTACCCGGGTCGCTCCGCACTCTGATTTTGTCTAGACATCTTTTCGTCGTTTGGCTGGCAAAATTGGCACATAATCTTTGAAAATTGAAGCGTTTTCTTTTACGATTACGGTGATAAAACGTCACGATTACGCCGTGAGAGGGGGATAGGCGATTCCGGCACGCGGTTTTATTAGGGGGAAGTACCATGCGCTGGTTAAAGAAATACTATCTTGAATTATTGTTGGTACTGCCGATGACAGCCTATATTCTGGGTTTCACCTTAGTGCCACTGATCAAAACTGTGATCTTGGGGTTCCAGGATCGCTATACGGGCAAGTTCTCTTGGTCAACGTATCAGACCTTGTTCGCGCGACCCGATTTCATTCAATCGATTGGTAATACGGCGGGCATCTCGTTGATCAGTTTAACGATCCAAATGTTTTTGGCCTTTGTGATCGCTAATGTCTTAAAACAGAAATTTCATGGCCGGGCGGTTGTCCGGTCGTTGGTGTTGATGCCCATGGGGATTCCGACGATTGTGTCCGGCATCATTGCGCTCTATATTTTTGGGACGTCAGGCTATTTCAATGAACTATTGCTGAAGCTGCACTTGATCACGCGGCCGGTCCAATGGCTGACCGAGGGTTTTCAGGGGTTATTGGTGATTTCCTTGGCGGATACTTGGAAAGTGCTGCCGACTTTGGTGCTACTTTTACTGGCGGGGCTTGAGGGAATCAGTCACGAGATTTATGAAGCGGCGGCGATCGATGGCGCTTCACGTTGGCAAACCTTGTGGCGGATCACATTGCCATTGTTAAAACCGACGATTACTATGGCGGTTCTATTTCGCGCCGTGGATGTTTTTCGGATTTTTGAGTTGCCGCAGGTTTTGGTGGGCCAATCGGTACCTTTTGTGGCCACGTTTGCCTATCAAGAATACAATTTGAATAACCCCAATGGCTCCGGCGCGGCCTCGACGATTTTGTTAGCGATGATTTTGACCTTTGCTTTGCTGTGGTTGAAATTTGTGGACCGGGGCGCGGGTTTCGCGGACCAGAATTGAGGGGTGATCATGATGAAAACACGCAAGTTACATTTCGGGCGGATCATCCTGATTACGGTCATCAGTACCTTAATGGTGATGCCGGTTTATCTGCTCTTTAAGATTTCCATCAGTAGCCCTAGCGAAGTATTGACGCAACACCCAACTTTCTTGATCCATCATTTCGACTTTTCTCATTGGCGCGATGTCTTTCAATCTGGTAATATTTGGGCGCCGCTGGAGAAAAGCCTGATCGTGGCGACGGGGACGATGGCGCTGGCCACCCTGATCGTCGCGCCAGCTTCGTACGCGATTTCTCGTTTGAATCGCAAGGTACGCTTCGGTTATATCGCGGCGTTGTTTTTCACGAAAATGTTTCCGACGGTGGGGATCGCGTTGCCGATTGCCATTACTTTCACCAAGTGGGGGTTGGTGGACTCGGATTTCGGGTTGGTCATGGCGCATTTGATCGAGGAAATTCCTTTCATGGCTTGGATCCTGTTGTCAACGTTCAGCGCGATCCCGAAAGCGTTGGAGGAGGCGGCCATGGTCGATGGCGCCAATCGGATGCAGGCGCTGCGCTACGTGGTCTTTCCCGTGGCGGCGCAAGGAATCGCGGTGGCGGCGATGTATGTTTGGTTAAATTCCTGGAATGAATTCACTTTCGCCTTATATTTGTCTCTGACGACGAAAACTTTACCTTTGGAAGTTTACTATTATGTGCAGCGTGGCGGCTTCTTTGAAACTGCGGCGTACTCAACCTTGCTGGCGGTGCCGGTGATCTTGATCACCTTCGTGCTCCAGCGCTATCTCAAATCAGAATATTTAAGCGGTGCGGTGAAGTAACAAACTTTTTGTTTGGGGGGAAACAAAATGAAGAAAAAAATTTGGTTGCGCGGGTTAGTTGGTGTAGGCGTGTTGGCCAGCCTAATTCTATTGGTCGCTTGTGGTGGCCCGACGAAGAAAGCGGCGACGCCAACTTTGAATGTGACCATGGGCCTGAGCGATGAAGAATGGAAGGTCATGAATCAAGATGTTTTGCCGGCTTTTGAGAAGGAATCAGGCATCAAGGTCAACGCGATCCAAATGGAAGCGGCGGATGTGGCGAAGAAGCTCCAAGCCTCGGTCGCGGCCAAGAAGAATGACATTGATGTTATCTCGCAGGATGTGAACACAACGGCCCAGTTGGTTGCGGACGGTTATATGGCGGATCTAAGTGACCAGACGAAAATAATTCCTAGTAGCACCTATCCGATTCAGAAGCAGGTGGGCGTTTTCAACGGGAAGACCTACTTCTTGCCCTATCGGCCTAACGTGGAAATCAATTATTACAACAAAACCAAATTCGACAAATACGGGCTACAACCACCGACGAATTGGGACGAGTTATTGACCGTCGCCAAAACATTGAAGGCAAAGGAAGGGATTGGGCGCGTCGCTTTCAAAATGAGTGGCGATGTGATCGAGCTAGTCGAATTCATTCGGAGTGCCGGTGGGGATCCGCTGAACCTCAATGATGCTGGCACGATTACGGCTTTGACCTATTTGCAGAAATTGATGCCTTTTCTGTCTGATGATACTTTGAAGGGGACGTTCTCGACCACGAATACTTTTTTAGCCAAGGATGAGGTTTATTACATGCCCAATTGGCCCTTTGCCACCAATATTATCGTTGGTGATGGTGGCCGAAAGGATATTCACGCGACCGCTGGCTTTGCGGGGCCAAAGAAGGCAGTCAAAACCTTGGGCGGTGAAGTCTTAGGTGTCGTTAAGGGTACCAAGAATAAAACGGCGGCCTTGAAATTCATCAAGTATTTGGAAAGCAAAAAAGTCCAGCAACTTTTGCTCAAGAAGAACGGCTGGCCATCCTTCCGCGCCGATGTGACCGGGACAGTGACTGGCTGGCAGGCGCCTTATTACCAAGCGACCGACGCGGCGTTGAAGATCGCCCAGCCGTTGCCGAATGTGACCTACATGCCCGACGTGAATAAATTGATCAACGATATCTTCCAAGAGACTTGTGTTCAAGGTAAAGACGTCAAGACCGTGTTGAAGGCTTATCAACCAAAGTTGGCCAAAATCAAATCCGAGGCCAAGAAGACCCAGTAGCATTGAGTGCCGCGTCCACCGCAGTAGGTGAGCGCCCGCCAACTTGAGGCCAATGATTGTCGGACAGCACCACTTAGCTAGCACTGATCCAACGATCAGTGCTAGCTTTCTGCCCTTGAATCGACTATACTGGTGGATGTTGTGCCGGTGAGCACGTTTAAAAAGAGAGTGCGAGCCGGCCTGGGTAGCTTCTGAGCATTAGCCTAGTAACTATTTTGGAGGCCGGACTTTGCCTCCGGAATAGTTGCGTAGCTAAGCGGAAGAAGATAGGCCGGTGAACACGTTTAAAAAGAGAGTGCGAGCCGGCCTGGGTAGCTTCTGAGCATTAGCCTAGCTGGACGGCCGACGAACAAGTTTCATTAAAAACAGTGTGGGGTCAATTCATGCAAACGTGGAAACAAGAAGCGCCGAAGTTGGCGAAAATTTTTGTAGGAAATCTCATTTTGGGTATCGCCTATGCCAAATTGATGGTGCCGGACAAAATTATTAATGGTGGGGTCACTAGCTTGGCTTTGGTCCTGGCTAAGGTGACGAAATTGGATATTGTGGTCTTGACCAACGGTTTGACCGTTTTGTTGCTACTGATTTGTTGGCTGGGCTTGGGTCGGGCCACATTATTGAAATCATTGTTTAGCAGTGCTTGCTATTTAGGTAGCTTTTCCTTCTTTTCGTGGCTACCGCTGAAATTGACGACGGTGCTTCCGGTGGATCTGGCTTTGGCCTGTGGGTTGATTGCCCTGGGTTACTACTGTTGTCTCAGCGCGGGGTCATCAACGGTGGGAATGGATGTGCTGGCCTTGATCATCCATCAACATCAACCCCGTTGGGCGGTGGCCCGCATCATTCGTGATTTGAATTTTGTGGTGCTCTTACTGGGGTTGGTCACTTATGGCTGGCAAGCGGTGGTGATTGGCTTGATTTTCAGCTTCGTTTACGCCTGGTTGTTGGACAAGTTACTGGTCCACTACCAACAGCGTATTGAGCGTCAGCCCCAACAAAAGGCCTGAAGCAAAATTGGCCCCGTTGCGACAGTGACCAGGATTGGGGCAAGCTCGGCCACTCAGCACAGACGGTGTTACGGGTTCCGCAAATCCGAGTCGCCTCAACAAGCGTTCAGGCAATACCTTGCAATAATCAAAAAAGCCGCTGGCGGCTCTGCACTCAATGGGATCGTTGAATCTTGTTGAGTGGTGAGCCCCAGCGGCTTTGGTCTTATTTCCGGTTTTAGGTTCAATGATGCCGTTGCTGCAGCAATTGGCGCCAATTACTCCGACGTAACAGGGCACTGGTGAACTGGCGTAGCGCTTGCGGCGGTAAGGCCCGGATCTCTTGGCCAAACGTTTGCGCTTGGTAAACTTCGGTGATTTGGCTGAAAGTTTCCGCGAGACCAAGGTGCTGATCGATTTCTTGGGCGTAGGCGCTAAGTGACTGGCTTGCCGGTCGCCGCCAGCAAGGCTGGAGGCCGCGCAAACTATAACGATAGAACTTACTGAAATTTGTTTGCTCGAATTGGCGGGCCCAAATCCACAGAATCAATGGTCGTATTTTGGGCAAAAGTAATAGGATCAAGGCGATGAGTGCCAGCCAAATGACTAACTGCAGCCAACCAGGTAGGTTAAACGTGATTTTAGTGCGGCGGGTGCTGGTGGCCGAGTCTTCTGAGCTGCTAACGGTTTGTCTTTGCGAGCTGGACTTACTGCGGCTACTGGCACGACTGCTGGTACTGCTGTTGACACTACTTGAATTCGCCGTGTTCGTTGCTGTCGAGGTAGTTGTGGTTACTTCGTCGCTATTGGTGAAACCAGGCGTTGGTTCAAAAGGGAGCCAGCCATATTCGCCGAAATAAACTTCTGGCCAAGCGTGGGCGTCCGAGTTGGTCACGGTGTATTCGCGTTGATCACCGCTAAGCGTTTTGGTAACTGTGCCTGGCGCGAAGCCCTTGGCCCAGCGTGCCGGGATACCAATACTACGCAATAATACGACCATCGCGGTGGAAAAGTTGTCACAATACCCTACTTGAGAATCAAATAGGAAATAATCAACGTAGTCACGACCTTGTGGGAGCGCAGGCGTGTCAATTTTAGAATAGACCAAGTCAGCGGAATCTGCCAAGTAGTCTTCAATCGCCATGACTTTGCCATAATAGGTAGGGATTTTCTCAGTCAGTTTGACTGCCAACCGGCGAACCCGAACCGGTAACGAGCTGGGCAGGGCCAGTTCCTCAGTGTAGTTGGTCGTTGTCGGGGCGGCCATGGCGGCCAGTTCCGCGGGGACAATTTTCTTCGCATGCACACCCAGCTGTAATTGTTTAACATCATTAGCATTGCCGTAAAGTCGCTGGGAAGAATTATCGTAGAACGTACTATCCAAGGACCCCGGTTCAATCGCTTCGATTTCGATCTGACCATAGGGGAGGCCAATATAATCTTGATTGTTCAGCGCGGTTAGCCGCACCGCTTCTGACGTGTTTGCGTAGTCAACTGTGGCGGCGCCGTCACTGATCACCCGCGGTGCATCTAAGTAACGTTGGATCGCGCGGGTATCTTCGCTGACCCAGCGGGAATTCGTGGGGCTACGCCAACCTTGACCTGTGTAGTCAGTTTTGACCTGAATGCGTAAATAGTGCGGTTGTGTTGCCCGAACTTTGACCACGGCCGTCGGATCATCGTAAAGCGGTCCGCCCAGTTGATTATCATCTTCGGAAAAGCCCGTCCGACTGGCACCACGAGCATAGCGTTCAATACTTTCATAGAAACCGACTTGATTGAGCTGGCTCCGTAAATCGGCTGACCAAGCGGCTAATTGCGTGTTGATGGCGGGCAATTGGATTGTCGCGCCCCAAACTGCTAAAACGAGGACAATTGGCAGTAGGGGCGCCAGCGACCGCCGGCCCTGGTTAGGCGCCCACCATTGCCGCCAAGCCCGACTGATACAGAAAATCAAGGCTAGTTGTAACGTCGCGCTAGTTAGCTCATTGCCATTAAAAATATGAACCGCCAATAAATAACTGAATACAATTAGCACGCTGAGCTCCGGGCTTGACCAATAGCAGCTTAACATGAAGATCAACGCTAGTGCTAGCAGGGCCAAGGTCACACTGAGCGTCGCCGTCAACTCAGCAGAGCCACTGGTCAATGAGGTGGTGATCGCCGTTTTCAAGCGACCGAAATAAGTTTTCATCCAGGCCCACGATAGTGATTGGTCATAGGGTAGCAGCCACCACGTCGTCAACAGTTGAACGATGGCCATGAGCAGTAAAGTCGGTGCCCAGTGGACGTGCAATAAGGTCAGGATCAACACCAAGGCACCCATGATTCCCAATGCAAACCAGAGCATTTGTTGATTGCCGATTTCGTTAACAGCGAGGAAGCTTTTGAGGAAAAGATAGGCCAGCCAGAAACCACAAGCGGCCTGGCCGGTTTTTTCAAGCACGCGGGTCATGAGGCACCTCCCACTGTAGTTGAACTTGTTGTTTATTGGTGCTAATCGTCAAAGTAGTTGGCGCCACACAAACTAAGATCAATTTCTGTTTGGGGAAGTGAGCGCTAGCGGCGGCATACGTCAAGGGCGTGGCGCTGAAGACAATCAATGCCGGAGTTTGTTCCAAGGTATCGGGCAGCTGTGAGGGTAACTCAGGGCTGGTTGTCCAGGCGGCTAACTGAGTCCAACTGGGCTGAATCAGTGGCTTCGCGCCGAGATAGAACCCGCGTTGCCAGAGATGGGTCTCCTGATCGATGGTTGTAAAGGCGCCCAGTAGTGCCTCGAAAGCGGGACCAGGGGTGCCCAGCAACACGCCGGCCCATTGTGGCTTTTGTTCAGGGCGATTCTTGCGCACAGTGGTCTTATCGCGTCTGGCCGAAACTTTCCAATCAATCGAATGCAGCGGAATTCCCGGGCGGTAGTCACGCAAAGATTCCAAATCAAACGAGGGCGTCGCATCATCCGCATTGGCGCGACGGACGAAATCAGCTAAGCCGTCAAGCAATGCCTGACTCAATCCTGCTTCTGTGGCAGGACCAACGATCAATGGCCGGCTTAGCTGGACCTGGTGTTGTTTGGTGGCGATGCCCAGCAGATCCCATGCCTGTAGCGTCAAGGGCAATTCCTGATGAATCCCCCGGTCTAAGTGGTTCGGCCAAATCACCTGCCGGGTTCGCCCGTAATAAGTGCCCCGCCAGTAAATCTGCTGGCCTTGGCGCACCGCCAAACTGGCAAAGAAACCGGGACCTTCAAGCCGCAGATTGATTGGCACGTGGGAATGCGCTCTTAACGGTTGTGGATCGGTGGTGATTTTCAACCGGGTTAGCGGCCATAGCAAACTCAACCCGCTGAAAATCAACGTTACCCCAGCAAAATCAGTGATCAACCAACTGGTGGGGGTATTGAAAATCGGGCCAAGAATGAAGAGTAATAATAAAACAATCGTGGTGCCTAGGTTGCGGCGCCAGTGACGCCAGTGTCCGCGCAAAATCATCGCTCACCTCGTCAGGGGGACAGGAATGTGCTGCAGCAAGTCGGCCAAGACTTGGTCGCTGGTCAGTTGGATCCCCGGTTGCAGAATCAGTCGATGTCCCAAAACTAACGGGGTCAGCCGCTGAATGTCCTCGGCCAACACAAAGCCGCGTCCCTGAGTCAACGCATAGGCACGAGCGGCAGCAGCCAATGCTAGGCTGCCCCGGGGACTGACACCTAAACGAATTCGCTGATCGTGCCGCGTCGCCGTCGTAATGTTGAGCAGGTAATCCAAAAGTGAGTCCGCAAAGCGAACCTTTTGAACTTGTTCCTTCAATTCCTGAACCTGCTCCGCCGTGATTACCTCGTGCGCTTCCGGCGCAGTGGCTGATCGATCGGCCAAATTCAACATTGCTAACTCAGCGGGCTTATCAGGATAGCCAATGCTTAACCGCATTAGAAAACGGTCCATTTGGGCCTCAGGGAGTGGGTAGGTCCCCTCATAATCACTGGGGTTCTGCGTGGCCAGCACGAAGAAATTATCATCGAGGGGATAGGTCGTCCCATCCAAGGTCACTTTTCGCTCACCCATAGCTTCTAACAACGCGGATTGGGTCCGTGGCGTCGCCCGATTGATCTCATCGGCCAGCACGAAGGTGGCGAAAATTGGCCCCTGTTGAAATTCAAAACTATTCGCGTGACGGTTGTAGATCGAAACGCCGGTAATGTCACCGGGCAGTAAATCAGGCGTGAACTGGATGCGGTGATAACTTCCAGCAAAGACCTTCGCCAATGTCTGAGCCAATGTCGTTTTACCAACACCAGGGACGTCCTCAAAGAGTACGTGCCCGCCGGCTAGAAAAGTGGTGATCGTCAGCTGGATGATTTCACGCTTGCCCACGATCACCCGTTCGATTTCGTCGATTCCTTGATCAATCAATGTTTTTGCCGCAGTCGCTTCCATAAGCAGAACCCCCTTTTCTTTATTATCTGACACTTACTATTCTTTAACAAGTGAAAGCCCCGGCTTTTCCTGTAAAAAAGTAGGTTGGCCGCAGCGTGTGTTGCCGTGGCGGAACGCTGTGGTAGGAGAAAGTAGCATGCCCGCGGCTTACGCTGCGAAATTCGGGGTGAGCTCGCTGTGGGCGCTGTTTTGAGCCAATCCGCAAAGTGCGCGGCTTGTCTCAAAATCAGGCCTTGTCCTAAGCGGCGAAGCCGCCAAGGACAATTGGTTCTTTCTATACTTTGGCGAAGACACAATCAACACTGATTTAGCGGCTTTCAAGACAACGAATAAATACTTCAACTAAATTAATTAGCGCGATAGGAGATAAATCGCCGCATCAACCATCCTAATTATCTAATGTTGAGTGTTACAATTTTCCAAATTTCGAACACAAGGACCTAAATTATCGATAAATTTTAAGGCTATTCGCCAAACCTTAGAAAGAACCGGACAATTTCACGGCGATCTCACCCCGAATTTCTCCGCTCCAGCCGCTCAACGTTATAACAGCCGTTTGAGCACTCACGCCGACTGGCAGGCTATCGCCATTGATGGAGAGCCACGCAATTGACAGCCGTGGTTAGTGGTCGCAAACTTTAAATTGGTGACACCAGGACAGTCTACCTGATGAACAGCGGCAAGGTCTTGATGAATCAGCCGAATCGGTCGGTTTTCAACCAAGGATTGTCTAGGAAGTAGATAAAGATGTCCAACCAAAGCAAAATATCCCAACCTCCTAATCCAAATCCGTTGGCATTGCTGTACCACCTCAAAAACGGCGATTGGTTGACCTCTGGATCGCAAAAGTACTTCGTCGAATCCTTAGCTTCAATTGCAGATAAGCTCGATTCTGCCTAGCAACCGGCTGGGACTGCGCGGCTCAGTGGTGAAATTGTCCTTGGCGGCTTTGCCGCTTAGGACAAGGCTCGATTTGAAGACAAGCCGCGTACTTTGCGGATTGGCTTCAAACGACGCCCACCACGTTCCAGTCCGCATCAGCAGTCCCAGCCGGTTGCGCTTACGCGCAACACCCGCAATCAAAAAAACCACATCAATGTGATGTGGTCTGGCCAGGGTAGAAACGATGTTTGATGAAGACGCCGCAGCTACAGCCGACAATAGTCACCACAATAATCAGCAGATTGCTGGGAATGAAAACAGCACCGAAATAACTCAATGCCAGCGTCAACCCAATCATCAGCAGTTGCAAAGACAGCGCAAGGCTACGGTCGGCGCTGACCTGCAAATAGAGTAAGCCGATAAACATGGCGATGATCGCAAAATCCAGGCCCAACTGTTGTGGGTCGGCGATATAATTGCCAATCAAGGCGCCAATCAACGTGGCAATGTTCCACGTCGCGTAGGCCAGCAGATTGACGGTGTTGAACCAGGGAAAGTTAAGGCGACCTTGGGTGAAGTTAAGTTTGTTCATCCCTAAGGCGAAACTTTCATCCGTTAATAAGGTGCCTAGGAAAATGTTTTTTGCCAGACTGGCCTGTTTGAAGTAGGGGGCGATCGTTAAGCTTAAGAGAATCATCCGGGCATTGACGAGAAAGGTGGCTAAGACGATGGAAATGATCGGACTGTGGCTGACAAGTAAACTAACGGTGATAAACTGGGCTGAGCCGGCGTAAATAAACAGCGACATGAAAAGAACTAACCAGGGACTAAAGCCACTGGCGCGGCCGACAACGCCGAACGCGATGCCGATCCCTAAATAACCGAACACGGTTGGCAACGTTTCTTTGACCGCGGTATGTTGATCGAGTTGATGATCCATGCTGGAAACCTCTTTTATTGACTTGGTGTGGCCGGTTGACGGTGATGTTGATCAAGCGGCCCTGGTGTGGCGTCAATGGTCGCGCGGTTGGTGCTGTTTGATGGCGAAACTAGCCGAAGCTAAATCAGGCGAATCAAGGCCAACGAAACAATGCCCACGGTCACGATCACCAACAAGTTTTTGGAAATGATCGCGCTGATCAGTGTGGGCACCGAGGCGAGGCAGTTTTCCAGATTTAACTGGGGCAAATGACCGAGATCTTGGGTAAACAGATTGCTGAACCAAAGCGCCGACATGATCACGATCGGCACGAAGCTAAGGAATTCGCGCACGGCTGGTGAGAGGGTCATTTTTTTGAGTAAAATGAAGGGGAGAACGCGGGATAGCCAAGTAATCAAACCGCAGCCAATGATCGTGATGAGGGTATATTCAAAAGAAGACATGTTTAAGCACCACTCCTAGGGGACATCCCACCAAGGTCACGACAAAAATCAAGAGGTTGGCGGGAATGAAAATCATTCCAAAATAGATAAAAAGTAAAACTAACCCCACGAGCAGGAGTTGAAGGCGGCGATCGATCGTGCGGTCGGCGTTGATTTGTAAATAAACGAGTCCAATAAACATGGCGATGATCGCGAAATCAAGTCCGAGACTTTCAGGATTTGGAATATATCGCCCCAACCAAGCGCCAGCGAAACTGGCGCAGATCATCATTAAATAGGGAGGAACCTCCGCCGGATAGAACCAACGAAAGGTGAGCTTACTACCGGTGTAGTTCGCCTTATTCATCGCCAAGGCAAAGGTCTCGTCAGTTAATAAACTTCCCATCAAGATGTTTTTCCACAGTTTGGGTTCCTCGAAATGCGGCGCCACCGTCAAGCTCATTAGGATGATCCGGGCATTGACCAGGAAGGCCGCGCCAAAAATCGCCAGGATCGGAGTGTGACTGGCCAGCATGCCAATAATGATAAATTGAACCGAACCGGCGTAAACGAAAAGAGAAAGTAGGAGCACCAGCCAAAGGGAAAACCCATTTGTCTGGGCAATCACGCCAATAGCGAAGCAGATGCCGAAATAACTGAACACGATCGGCAAGGTTTCTCGTAAACCGGTACGGGGGTCCAGGTCATGACTCATGCGCAAACTCCTATCAGAAAGGTGACAACAAAGACATTTTAGGTAATGGCATAATGATACCATACTGCCTAGGCTTCCGGTAACCTTGCTGGAATATTTTTTGGTGAGTGACTGGCTGGTCCTTTCCACTGAATAAGTAAACAATTATCGGTTTGGAAAGTATGACACGAATTGAACCAAATTGCCCAAGCATGGCGCTAGATTTGGTATAATCAAGATGAGAAAGCAACCATGGGGAGGTCTCTAAAATGGGCAAGCGACCACAGCACGTTAAGCAACAACACCAGCGGCATTGGGGCCGCTGGCTGATCGGAATTTTCAGCGTCGTCGTCTTAGTCGGACTGATTGGCCTGATGATGGTCCAGGTGTTGGATTTCTCCGCGCCGGAAACGTCCTCTGGACAATCAAACCAGACCGATCCAGCACAGCAGCACCAAACTAGCCGCCAACAGCCGACCAGCCAGGACCACTCGCACGCGGCTGAATCGAGTGGCCATCAAGCGCACGGGTCGAAATCCAGTAGCACAGCAGCTGCCAGTTCCAGCTCAAGCAGCGCTTCAACTGGTCGTAGTTCTTCCAGTCAGTCCGCAACCGGTGTCGTTCCAGATGCCGCGGCTGGTTCATCAGCCAATGCCGACGGGGCCACAAGCACCCCTAGGGCAAACGATGCCGATCCAACCCCGCAAGCGCCAACCAATGTCACGCCTGCTCCCGGACAGAACCATCTTGCCGCGGCTAGTCAATACGCTTTTGATGTCCAGCAGGTTCGGGCGCAAATGTACGGTCAAGGTAGCGCGATCGGGCAGAAAACTGTTTTTCTGACGTTTGACGATGGCATTAATCCCACGATCACGCCGCAGATCCTGGCAATCTTGCACCGCTATCAGGTTCACGCCACTTTTTTCTTAGTGGGCAAAGCCATCAATCAAAGCACTCGCGCCTTGCTGCTTCAGGAGTATCAGAGTGGGCATGGTATTGCTATTCATAGCTTTGATCACAATTACAGCCGCTTGTATCCGAAACGGCGCGCCAACGCTTCGCAGATTTTGGCTGAGGCGGAACAAACTCAGGCGGTCCTGCGGCAATATCTAGGTCAGCAGTTCCGTACTCGGGTCTGGCGCTATCCTGGTGGCCACATGTCTTGGCAAAATTTAGCGCCGGCGGACCTGGCTTTGCGGCAACATGGGTATTACTGGATGGATTGGAACGCCGCTTCTGGCGACGCGCTGGGGGCGAAGGAAGCGCCGAAAACAGTGGCGCAGATGGTGCAATATCAAGCCTATTCGCTGTCTTATTTCCCTGACCATGGAGTGCGGGTGGTTCTGATGCATGATGCCGCGGGGAAACAGTTGACGGTGGCGGCGCTACCTCAGATCATTGAGTTTTATCAGCAACGGGGCTATCGTTTTGGTATTTTGAGTTAAAGCCAGCGGCAGCGAACGTCGCGCGCAGGCAGATCAGCACGCGCTAACGCCCACTCAACTTCTTGACTTTTCAGCTCAGGTTTGTAAAATCTGGGGTGTAAGGGAAACTTACGATTGGGGAGAAGGTGGGCACCATCACTGGAATTGTTAATTTCTTGGCCAAAGTCCGATCTTTGTCGTTTATTCAGATCATGCAGCGGACTTTGGTCATTTTGTTTCCATTTGCGTTGTTTGGCGCATTTGCGCAAGTATTTGCCGCGTCGTTTTTGTCTGTCGGTGGGTTCTTCGGCAGTATCTTCGATGTGGACGCATGGTTGCCACACTATGAAGCTTTGCGCGTCTTGTTCGATGATATCAGCCAGCTGACTTTGGGCATGCTGACGGTCGCCGGCGCGTTTCAGGCGGCGAAGTACACCGCCAAGTATTATCACAAAGATGACCAGATGGCTGGCCTGACTGGGGCGGTTGGCTATTGTTTGATTTTCTTCCACCATACCACCACCGAGACGGGGATCGCCGTGGAAATGCGGTACTATGATTATCATTGGCTGCTAGTCGGCGTGTTGATCGGTTATGGTGTGGGACAATTATTTCGTTGGTTTGGCCAATCAGAGAACGCGACCGCTGCGGATTCTGCTTTGATTTTGAATCGGGCCTTTCTGGCGATGCGGCCAATCGCGATCACGCTATTTTGGGCCTTGGCGCTCCATACTGGGTTCGCGCTGTTGCGCTACGCGAAGATCGATCAGTATATCACCACCGGAGTCCAGGACCTGGCCAATCAAAAAGCCAGTTTGCCGATTACGTTTGGCGCCGCGCTTTTGACGACGGTTCTAGGTTGGTTTGGGTTTACCGGTCCTCTGGCGTACACCAGTAAAATTTCGGAGATCGAGATTTGGGATAACTTGGATACGGCGTTGAGTCAGGGGAGCAGTTGGCATGCGCCTCACCCATATACCGCCTTGTCGTTGTATCATAGTTTTGGGACTTTTGGCGGGACGGGCGCGCTGTTGGCCTTATTGATCGGGCTGATTCTGCTTAGTCGCAATCGTAATTCGCGTTTGGTGGCGCAGTGGAGTTTCTTCCCGGCGATTTTTAATGCCAGTTTGCCGACAATGTTGGGCATTCCGATTCTGTTGAACCCGCTGTTCTTCTTGCCCTTTACCTTGATTCCGTTGGTCAATATGGGGTTGGCCGCCGGCGCGATCGCACTTCATTGGATGCCGCCAGTGGTCTATCCGGTGCCAGCGGGGACGCCGGGGCCGCTGGTCGCCTTTATTGGAACCAACGGTAATGTTCCGGCGCTGTTGTTTGGCATTGGCTTGTTGGTGGTGGATGTGTGCCTGTACTGGCCGTTTATCCGCTTAGCCGAGAATGTGAACCAGCATTTGCGAGAAGAGGCGATGTGAGCATGGCATTTCAGAAGATCCGTCAATGGCCGAAAGCGGTCTGGCACTGGTTGTTCTTGGGCTTGTTCTTATTGCTGATCGTCGGGCTGGCCTGGCCGTCCTATTCGTGGACGCAGGCGAATGTTAAGCAAATGGCCACCCGTCACAACGCCAAAATGTCGCCGGTGATCATGATCCCCGGGAGCAGCGCGAATGAAAGTCGCTTCGATGATCTGATCACGACCATCAACAAAACCGATCATCAAAATCATAGCTTGTTGCGGCTGCATATTTACACCGATGGGACCATCAAAGCGACCGGCGCGATTCGGCCCAATGATCGGGAACCTTTTATCGTGGTCGGCTTTGAGAACAATGATGATGGTTATGATAATATCAAGCAACAAGCGAAGTTGTTCGGGCAGGCCTTCACGCAACTGACCAAGAAGTATAATTTCAACAATTTCAAGGGCTTCGGTCATTCCAATGGCGGCTTGATCTACACCGACTTCTTGGAGCATTATTTCAAGGACGATCAAATCACCATGAAACGTTTGATGACCGTGGGTACGCCGTATAATTTCGCCGAAAACTCCACCAGTCGGAAAACGCAAATGCTGGCTGACTTCATTAAAGACCGGAGCGCGATTCCCGAGAATTTGGTTGTTTACTCTGTCGCCGGAACGGAGAATTATGATAATGATAGTATCGTGCCGATCAAGAGTGTGGCGGCGGGTAAGTACATCTATCAGGGTCAGGCGGCGCAATACACGCAGATCACCGTGACTGGGAAAATGGCCCAGCATTCCGAACTTTTGGCCAATCCCCAGATCATTGAGTTGATGACCCGCTATTTATTGGATCCAGTCAAGGCGCCGACTAAGAAGACCACGACGCGAACCTATCACGATGCCGATCCGACGAATAGTTTAGAAAATGACGCTAACGGTCAGTGACCCGGCAAACAGGCAATTGGTCAATAGAGCACGGCGGAACCGCGACTGAGGTCGATACTGGCGCCGTCAATGCGGCAACAAAAAAACGTCCCTGACTTTTCATGACGAAAAATCAGGGACGTTTGCTGATTACAACGATCGCTTGAGCGGGCGATTACTGTCGGCTGACATCATAATCGGAAACAAGCGGTTCAATATCAGGATCCGGCGTTTGCTGAGCAACGGCGCGGACATATTTTTGGTAAACTGAAGTTGTTTTGATTTTAGCCACTGAATCGGTCTTGCTGGCGTCATCATCAAGGAGAACATTCGAATTTGGTCCCGAAACCAATAATGAACCATCCTGCTGGGTGTAGGCGATGAATAAATAAGTCTTGCCCGCTTGGGGTAAGGTATCATTTTCAAACAAGTCGTAAGCAGTCTTGTCTTCCCGCAGGCCACCTTGTTTGGCGAGGTTGATCGGCTTGTTCGTGATCAACTTGTTCTTCAAATTGGTCAAAACCTTGACTTGATACTGGGTATAAGCGGAACCAACATATTCGACGGAACCATTTGCGCGCTCCAGCGGCACCTTGTCTTCATAAGTTGTTCCTGTCAATTCGGTGACCTTGCCGACAAAGACGTAATTTCCCGAACCAACTACCGCCTTGGGGTCGGTGACATTAATGTTATAATCACCCTGAATGGTATGGGTCGGTGGATTTTCCGGGATCTTACTCGCGTTATAACGATCCAAACCATGACTTACGGCAACTAAACTGACCACTGTTAACAAGGTGATCAATCCGAACTTAAGCTTGTTCTCTTTCATGGCGAACCTCCCTTGATTCAAAAAGGTCACAAACTGTGACGACGCAACTAGTCAAATGGACCGCGACCGTGACTCGGTCAAGTTACCCGCAAAGTGAAATCTTGTTCAGTACTCACAAATAAATAATAGTGCGAAAACGCTTTAATGTCAACGAACGGTTATGGTCGGGATGCTTGAGAGTAGGTAGTGCTGCAAAATAATCTCATTGTTTGTTTTGCAGTTTGACAGCGGCGTGTTCGTGCTGTTGGATCAGCAATCGGGGACGAAGGTTCAATGGCTTTCAATCGTCGGGCCATTTGTGAGAATGGTCAACTTTTGCTGGAAATGTTGGGTCATCTATGATAGAGTGGTATGAGTAAGAATTACAGGAATTTGTCCGGAGGCAACGACGTGTATAATATTATTCAGATTTTACTGATCATTGACTCGATTGCGATCATTATCGCAGTCATGATGCAACCATCTAAACAACAAGATGCCCTGAACGCCTTGTCTGGTAGTGGCGGCGAACTCTTTGGCCAAACCAAGAAGCGTGGGTTTGAAGCGGTCATGGAGCGGGTCACAGCGGTCCTTGGTGTGATCTTTTTCGTGCTAGCGCTCATCTTGGTTTACTTGTCCTCACATTAATCGATGGTCAGGCTCCTGCGATCAGCAGGGGCCTTTTTATTAGCATTTTGACCGAATCGCTGGCGGGTTCGCTGCGGTTAGATAGGAGCAACGATGGTGAAGAAATGGCCCCAACCCCTTTATTTGCCGGGGACCAAAGCCACTGGCGTTTTACTTTTACACGCGTATACGGGCAGTTCCAGTGATATGCGCTTGCTGGCCCAGGCGCTGAATCGGGCTGGTTATGGTGTTAATGTGCCGCATTTGGCAGGCCATGCGACGGCGGAACCTTTGGATATTTTGACCCAAGGCAGTCCCGATACTTGGTGGGCCGATACTCAACGTGGTCTGGCTTTTTTGCAGGAGCAAGGCTATCAACGCATAGCCGTTTTCGGTTTATCCTTAGGCGGTGTTTTCGCCACCAGAGCTGTTCTGGAACAGCCAGGTGTTTGCGCCGGTGGTACGATCAGCGCCCCGATTATGACTACCGATTTCTCACGGATCGGGCCTGAGTTTCTAAACTACGCGCGTAAAATTTATCAACTAACAGGACTTCCGGCTGATCGTGTGGCGACTCGCCTAAAAAAGGTCCAAGAATTATTGCCGCGGCAGTTAGCTGAGGTGCAGGCGTTCATTACGCCGTTACAAGCAGAACTAACTTCAGATTCCAATCCGTTTTTTGTTGCTCAGGGCGGCGCCGATCAACTGATCGATTCCCAGGCGGGTCTGCGTTTGCAGGCGGCTTTACCACCAGCATTGGTTGATTTTCATTGGTACCCTGAGGCGGGGCATGTTTTGACGGTCAATTCGGCACATCGGCAGTTGGAGCAGGATATTTTGACTTTTTTGGCGGGTCTGTAGCGCAATGGGCATCGTTTGAAGCCGATTTGAAAAGTGCGGTTTCTGTATTTGCCTGTTCCGCTTGATTGCAGATTTGTTGGGTTTGGTGGTGACACAGCCGCCTCAGGGCGTTTGTGGTGGCTGGAACGCAGTGGACGCTGTTTTGAGCCAATCCGCAAAGAACGCGGCTTGTCTCAAAATCAGGTCTTTGTCTAAGTGGCAAAGCCACTAAGACCAAGGCTCAGCTTTGAGATTCGCGTACTTTGCGAAGCTCAAAGTGACGCCCACAGCGAGCTCACCCGCCACACGCAACGCAGCCCGCGGCCAATATTGAAACGGAACAGCGAGCTCATCGGCCACACACAACCCAGCGACGGTTTGACAAAACAAGGTAATTATCGTTAAAAAGGCGTTACGCCGTGATAAAATGAAATAAGACAATAATGAATGAGTGAAATGAGGTATTCGATGACACAAACAGATTTTTTAACCGCGGAAGTATTGGAGATCTTCCGTAATAACCCCAATCGTAAATATGGTGTTCAAGACATCAATGATATTTTGAAATTAAAAGGCTCAACTTCCTTCAAACGCGTGGTCAAGGTCCTGGCGACCTTAGAAGGTGAGGGTATTGTTGACGTTAATAATGGTGGCCGTTTCAAACTGAAACCAACTTCGGAAGAAGTTAGCGGGCGTTTCTCCGCCAATGATAAAGGCTTTGGCTTTGTGCGCTTGGAACAAGATCCAGCCAGCACCGAGCAAGTGCCTGATGTTTTCATTCCTAAATTCAAGACCGCCCACGCGCTGCAAGGTGACACGGTCAAAGTTCGAATCGTTAAGGCGGCCAATCCTTGGAATGGCAAAGGCCCGGAAGGTGAGATCCTGGAGATCACCGAACATGGCATGACCCAGTTGGTTGGCGAGTTCACGCCGGCCAGTGACGCCCAAGTGGCGCGGACCGGACTTTTAGGCAGTGTCCGCAGTCATGACAAGAAATTGGCGAACTATCCAGTGATGATCAAGGACACGGGGATCCATCCTCAAGCCGGTGACATGGTCCAAGTTGAGATCACCGAATATCCTAGCGAAGATTACCCCACTCGGATGCTCGGGATCGCCATGCAAACCCTGGGGAACAAAAACGATCCAGGCGTTGATATTTTATCCTTGGTTTATCAACACGGTTTACGGGTCGATTTTCCGGATGAAGTGATCAAACAATCTGAACAAGTTCCTGACGAATTGCTGCCCCAGGATCGGGTCAATCGGCGCAATATTACCGATCAAATGGTCGTGACCATTGACGGCGATGATTCCAAGGACTTTGATGACGCGGTCACGGCTTGGCGTTTACCGAATGGCAATTACCACTTGGGTGTCCATATCGCTGACGTGAGTTACTATGTTCGTGAAGACACACCGCTCGACGAAGAAGCCTATGCGCGGGGAACAAGTACGTATTTGACCGACCGGGTGATCCCGATGCTGCCCTTCCGGCTTTCCAACGGGATCTGTTCTTTAAATCCCAACGAGGATCGGCTGGCGTTGACCTGTGACATGGAAATTGATGGCCATGGCCGGGTTGTCAATCATGAAATTTATCCTAGCGTGATCCGCTCGAAGGCGCGGTTGACCTATAACAACGTCAATAAGATCGTCACCGACCAGGATCCTAAATTACGAGAAGAGTACGCTAAATTAGTTCCGATGTTAGATTTGATGGCCGAGTTGCACAAAATTCTATTCAAGAAGCGGCATGATCGGGGCGCCATTGATTTTGAAGAAACCGAAGCGTCGATCAAAGTCGATGAAAAAGGTTGGCCGATCGATATTATTTTGCGGGACCGGGGCACTTCTGAACGGATGATCGAATCCTTCATGCTGGCGGCCAATGAAACCGTCGCTGAACATTTCAGCAAGGCGCAAGTACCGTTTCTCTATCGGGTCCACGAAACGCCAGATGGAGAAAAGGTCAAGAACTTCTTCGAATTCGTTTCTGCTTTTGGCATTGTCGGTCATGGCGCGGCGGACGATATTAAGCCGATCGAATTGCAAAAAGCGCTGGCCAAAGTTGCTGGGACACCGGAAGAAATGGTGGTCACCACCATGTTATTGCGGAGTATGAAGCAGGCCCATTATTCGATGGATCAATTGGGCCACTTTGGGATCGGTGCGCAATATTACACCCACTTTACCTCACCGATCCGGCGTTATCCGGATTTGATCGTTCATCGTTTGATCCACAGCTACGCGGCGGTTGGTAAAACTGAGGCCAATAAAGAAAAATGGCATGAGAAGTTACCAGAAATCGCGACGTTCACCTCTGAACAGGAGCGGCGTTCGATCGATACGGAACGTGATGTAGATGACCTGAAGAAGGCGCAATACATGATGTCCAAGGTCGGTCAAGAATTCCCGGGCGTGATTGCTTCCGTTACCAAGTTCGGGATGTTCGTTTCCCTAGAGAATACAGTCGAAGGTTTGATCCATATTTCGAACTTACGTGATGATTACTACGATTATGACGAGAAACAAATGACCTTGACCGGCTCGCGGACTCATAATACGTTCAAGATTGGCCAAGAGATCCAGGTCAAAGTGTTACGGGCTGATCCTGATCAAGGCCAGATCGACTTTATTATCGCTGGGCAAGATACGCCAGCAGATTTTCTTCCCGAGAATGAAAAGCCCAAATCAGCAGGATTCAGCGGTAGTCGCGGCGCCGGTCAGCGTGCTGGCGGCAATAACGATCGTCGTGGCGGTAATCAAAACGGTCGCGGTGGCAACCAAAATAATCGCGGTCAAGGGCGTCGTTCGTCCAGCAATGGCAACAAGTACGAGCGGCGGCAAGGCGGAAATGGCAATAAATATGAGCGCCGCACTGCCAACGCTAACCAAGGTCGGCACTAGGCGTTAACTGATTTTTGTAAAAAGGTGGTGTTCAATTTGGCTAAAATGAAAGAGAAACCACGGAATCAAGTCGCGACTAACCGCAAGGCCTCCCACGATTATAATATTGGCGAGACTTATGAGGCTGGTTTGGTTTTGACCGGGACTGAGATCAAGTCGGTTCGCGCCGGGAAAATCAATCTGAAGGACGGGTTCGCCCAATTGCGTCAGGGTGAGCTTTGGTTGGAAAACGTCCACATCAGTCCTTATGAGGCGGGCAACCAGTTCAATCACGATCCCTTGCGCAACCGCAAGCTGTTGTTGCATAAGCGGGAACTAGCGAAATTGGCTGGCATCGTGAAGGACAAAGGGGTCACCGTTGTCCCACTCAAGGTTTATTTGAAACACGGGTTTGCCAAGGTGTTGATTGGTGTAGCCACCGGGAAACACGAATATGACAAGCGCGAAACTATCAAACGGCGCGAGCAAAATCGCGAATTGCAGCGCGTTTTGAAAAATAACTTTTAATGACGATCACCGATGTGCTAAGCATGTCGGTGATTTTGTTTTTTGGCACCGGGTGACGGGGTGCGGATAATTGCAGTGCATTTCACGTGTTTAAGAATAAATTATGAAAAAAAGCGAATTTTGATCAGTGAATCATGATATACTGAATGTCAGTTATCAAACAATAATTCGCTCATGCGAGCGATAAAAGCGACTGTCAAGGACGTGGCCAGGGGGCAATTCTGGCGAGATCAAGGCTGAAATGGGACTTGGCGGGCAGAGATAGGGTGAATCAAATGGCAAAACACGCTCGACGCGATCGATTAAAGGCGCAGGCGGGGACAACGGGGAAAAAGTCCCACCATGTTCTGAAATGGATTTTATTGACGGTCATCGTCATTTTATTTGCTGGCGCCTCTTACGGTGTCCATATGTATATTCAAGCTAAAAGTGCTTTGGATAAAACTTATTCTTCGGTTGACACGAAGAAGGAAAAGAAGGCCAGTGTTACCCTGGCGAAGCGCGATCCATTAGGGGTATTGTTGTTGGGCACCGATACTGGCGATGAAGGTCGGACCGAAGTCAATGGTAACTCAGATACGATGATTGTGGCGACGGTTAACCAAAGCACGAAGAAGACCACCCTGACAAGTATTCCCCGCGATACTTTGGCAGAAATGGTTGGGGCCGCTAGTTTTAATTTCCGCCGGATCAATGCTGCCAATAATATTGGCGGCTCTAAAATGGCTCTGGCCTCAGTTTCATCGTTGCTGAACGTGCCGCTGACTTATTATGTTTCAATTAATATGAGTGGACTCAAACAGATCGTTGATGCTGTTGGTGGTGTTGATGTCGAGGTGGCCTTCGACTTTGCCTATAACGGTTCTTCCTTTAAGAAAGGGCAGATGCACCTTAATGGACAGCAGGCGCTGGATTATGCGCGGATGCGGAAAGATGATCCTGAGAACGACTATGGGCGCCAGAAACGGCAGCGACAAGTGATCACCGCAATCGTGAAATCAGCCAGTTCGGTTGGGACGATTGCAAATTTCACCAAGTTATTGAATGCGATTTCGGCGAATATGCAGACTAATTTCACCACGGATCAAATGATCGATATTTTCAAAAACTATCGGGTAGCGGCGAAGACGGTTTCCAGTGATTACATCAAGGGCGTCAATGCTTGGGCTAATTCCGCCGCGATCCAAGTCGCGCCAACCGCGGAATTGCAGCGGAACTCCGATGCGATCCGCAGTGAACTGGAGTTGTCCCAGGAGACGTTGGATAATGCGGTCACGAAAGAAAATGCGCTGAATGGACAAAGTGGTTTTATTTTTGAAAATCCGACGATCAATCAGAATTATACGATTTATCCATTAAGTAATTAAGGCGGACCGATGCGCTCGATCCGAAAATGCGGATGGTCAAGCTTGATCTGGGCAAACGTGGCCGGGTCGGGCTTTTTTTTGAAAACGTGCTGACTGATCTGATTGGTGCGCACGGGAACTTTGGAGGGAGCATTCTTGTTGACTAAGCAGCGTTATCGCCAAACATTATTCAAAACATTACCCGCACTGCTCGTCTTGCTGCTGTTTACGCATTTGAAGCAAACCAGTGGCTTTGACTGGCGCCCGCGCTGGACGGATCTTTACCTGTTGATCAGTTATGGCGCCGGCGTACCTTGGGCCCACTGGCTGGGGCAGCGTTATTGGCGGCGGCGGCGTGAAGCAAAAGCCCGGTCAAAGACTGGGATGCATTCGGCGGCCGCAACGACCAGTCGGCCAACCTCGGACCAGTCGACAGCAACTGTGACACCGACTGCTCCTACAACTGCGTCCACAACCGAGGCGCCAGCTAGCGCAACACCACAATCACCAGGTGTTCGACTGACCTGGTTGGATCATGTTTTTACCTTTTGTGGCGAGTTGGTTCTGGCTTGTTTGTGGTTGTTGATCGGCGGCCTGTTCGCGCTGATTTATTGGCCAGTGACGGGACTGAAACAGCGTGGACATCAGTGAGTTTCACTATTTGCCAGCGCTAAACGCTGAAAAATTTTAGACCTAAAAAACCTAGTGACTCTGGATTCGTTCATACTCCGGAGATCACTAGGTTTTTTTGGTAGATCATTGAATAGATTTTGCTTGTATAGCGTTTGATCAGTTAGCCTAGTCGAAACGATAATAAATGTCCGTCTCGGGCAGCCAGGGTTCAGTCCGCGTTTGATAGAGCAAGTCGGCCATCCGTTCTGGCTTGAAACTGTGCCAAGGTACGGTGCGGCGGGCGTTGATTTTCTCGGCTAAGGTCAAGAGGTCTTCACGTCGAGCGTGACCACTAGCACCAAAGGGAATGATCTGATAGTGGTGTTCCGCCAGGAAAGTTTGTAAGGTTGCGAAGCGGGGGTCATAGTCACCCAGCGGTTCGCCATTACTGTGGAGATAGGTCCCACTAGTAAAGGCCGTCAAGCGCTGCAAGTGGGCCCAAGAATTATGCAAAATAAACTCTCGTGGATCCGCCGCTAATCGCCGCTGCACTTCAGCCCAAGAATAGACCGTGGTGTTGGCTTGGTCCAACGGCGTCGCACTAATGACGTTGAGCGGTTCATCAGGCGCGAAAGCCCCGATGATCTGCGCAAATTCTGGTTCCCATAGAATCGGCCGGTGACTTTGGCGTGCGGCCTGATTGAAGGCAATCAGCCGTTCAACGTTGCGTGGATAAGGATTGACCACGAGTAGTCCAGGCGTTTCCTGGGCTTGTGCGCGAAGAGCCGCCGGCAAGTCGCCCTCGCTGTAAGGATGCTCATGGTGACCATTCTGGATCATTTGCGGTTGCTCGCTAGTAAAACTATAAGTAGTGGCTTCGCTTAAATAAACATCAAGGTTGTTCTTGACCTGATCAGACCAAGCGGCCACCCGCTCTGGATGGGGGCCATTGAGGCGAACATCGCCGGAATGAACAAAGCGATGCTGCCCATCGTCCACCAGCAAGGCCAGGGCGCCAATCGTATCGTGATCGCTTAACATCCCAGTAACTGTTAGGCTGCCAATGGTGAGCGGTTGGCCCAGCGTCAGGGGATGAAGATTAGCAATCGGCGGTTCGACGCCTTGGGCAATCAAGATTTGATAAAGTTTCAGCGCGTCCGGTGACAGGTAAATGGGAATCTCGTGATTCTGTAAATAGCGTAAAGCGCCCATATGATCCAGATGGAGATGGGAAATAAAGATGGCTTGATGGCGGAAAAGAGCCGGCTGATCCGGTAAAAGCAGATCAGGCAAGTGGGGCAAAGTGTGGTCCGCCATCGCTTCAGTGACGGTTTTCGTGCCCATTGAGGCAACCATCCCGAAATCCATCAGAACGCGGCTATCCCCTTGGACAAATTCAACGATATTCCCACCAATCGTGGTGGTGCCATTTAAGAAACGCAATGTGGTCATTTGTTTTCCCCCTTACGGTAACACAACAGTGTAACGCAACCCTTTGCAAAAAGCGAGACTTATTTATTCGGAAGAGCAACCTTTACTGGCGTGATCCCGCCAAAAAAATCAAAGCCAAGCTCGTTTCGAAATTGCCGCGAACTGTGCGCTAGAGGCAAACACCCCCACTCAGATCGTTCTCGTTCTGAATGGGGGTGTTTAACAGTTGGCGATCGCAATCGTGACGATCGGCAAGAATCAATTGCCAAGCTTGTATTCTCAGCGCCAAATAGCCATTGTCAGGTCTTAGTCGCGAAGTCGTGAGAATCAGCGGTGACTGACGATCTCACTAGCGAGTTAATGCTGATAGAAGGTGCTTTCAGCGGCCTGAATGATGCCCAGCTTAATATGGGCGTAAGTCAACCCACCTTGAAGATAGAGCGTGTATGGCGGCCGAATCGGGCCATCACCAGAGAACTCAATGGTTGAGCCAGAGATAAAGGTTCCGGCAGCCATGATCACTTCGTCTTCGTAACCGGCCATTTGTTCGGGAATCGGTTCCACATAGGAATCAACGGGCGAGCTTTGTTGGATTGCTTTGGCGAATTTGACCATATCGGCTTTATTACCGAAGTTGACGGTTTGAATCAAGTCTGTCCGCGGCTCCTGCCACTCTGGCGAAACACTCAGTCCTAATTCCGCGAGTAGCGCTGCTTCGAAAATCGCCCCTTTAATAGCATTCCCCACAGTTTGCGGTGCGACGAAAAAGCCTTCAAACATATCCAATAAATAGCCGTAAGTCGCGCCTTCTTCACCACCGATGCCAGGCACAGTAAAGCGATAACTGACCCGCTCCACGAGATCTTTGCGGCCGACAACATAACCACCAGTTTTGGCCAAACCGCCGCCGCCATTCTTGATCAGTGAGCCGGCCATGATATCAACGCCCACATCAAGAGGTTCCAAGGTTTCTGAGAACTCGCCGTACGCGTTGTCGGCGAAAATCCAGACGTCAGGTTTGAGACCGCGCACGAAGTCAACCATCTCTTTGATTTTAGCGATCGTGAATGATTTCCGCGTGGCGTAACCACAAGAACGTTGAATCACGACGAGCTTAGTTTTGTCAGTGAGGGCTGCTTTGACCGCAGGGAAATCGACTTCGCCATTGTCTTGCAACGGCACATAATTAGCCGCGATTCCATACTCTTTAGCACTACCGATGCCATTACCGCTCATGCCGAGCACTTCTTGCAAAGTGTCGTAAGGCTCACCTGTGATATATAGGATTTCATCGCCAGGGCGTGTCAGACCTAAGAGGGCGGTTCCGATCGCGTGGGTTCCCGACACGAACTGAGGACGAACCAAAGCGGCCTCACCACCCAGAACATCCGCGTAAATGGCTTCTAGCGTGTCGCGACCTTCATCATAATTACCATAGCCTGTCGTCCCATTTAAGTGGGCCTCTGAAACGCGATGGTCTTGAAAGGCGTGGAGCACCTTCGCCTGATTATCAAGAATTTGGTCATCCAAGGCTGCCAAACGAGGCGCGATTTTTTGATCGACCTGGGCGACGATCGCCAATAATTTAGGATCGATCGAATCTTTCCAACTCACAATAAATTCCTCCTACAACTGATTTGTTACCATCACTCAAAGCGAATCATCGAATTGGATTCGTCTCAAGTCTTCTTCTTAAGTATACTGATTTTACCGCAGATGTGTAGGGTAAATTCTAGAATTTACGTGGGAAAATGGGCCTGGTCAACAGTCCCGAATGCTTTTTTTACAGGATGTTGGGAAACGCTATCAGCGTGTTGACCTGGATCTCGATGGGAAATTTTGATTGGAGGCTTGACTGGGACCTTGATCCGCGGCTTGAGCGAAAGTTTGACTGAGAGCTTGATCAGAAGCTTGACCGAAAGCTCGCTCTGAACTGCGATTTGAAGGTCAATGAATCAACAGGGTGGGGCAGAGGGGCAATTCTCGCCAGCTGGGTTCAAATGAGCAACACCATAGGCCAGCAGGTTAGGCACCCAGCGCTTTTTCTGCCTAGATCCGTCAATGCCCAGACTTTTGCCGATAGAAAAATAAATATTTCAGGAATATTCGGGGCTCCCAGCATTTTTCGCGTAATTTAAAAGGACTGGGAAAAATCCCAGTCCTTTAAGGCATCGTTCAATGTTATGGTTTATTTGTTGTCTTTGATGATCGTTTCAGTTTGATCTTGCAAGTTGTCTAAAGCTTTCTTGACGTCTTCGTTCTTCGTCAACATCGCGTCGACAGCTTCAAGTAATCTGGTCCGATATTCAGAGAAACCTTTGAAGGCAGTTGATTGGAAACCATCAGGTAATGAATCAACGGCAGCCTTGTTATAAGGCTTTTCTTCCAGATATTTCTTGAAATCAGCATCTTTCGTTGCGGATTCCCGAAGTGGCACATAACCGGTTGAACGAGCCCACTTAGCTGTTTCTTCGGTGGACATCAGGAATTTCATGAAGGCCCAAGCGCCCTTCTTTTGATCAGCGCTAGCGCTCTTGAACATCACGATGTCGTTACCAGCGATTTCAGTGGCTTTCTTGTCATTGTAGGCTGGTAATGGCATTGTACCCCAGTTCAAGGTCTTCGGTGCTTGTGCGACCATTTGAGTCACACCTGCGGAAGAACCGGCGTAGAAGGCTGATTTGCCCTGAGTAAAGGCTTGGGTCCAGTACATGTCTTCGCCAGCGGTTTTAGCGGTGCCAGCTTTGATCATGTCCATGATGAAGTTCGCTGCTTTCAAAGTATCAGCGGTGTTTAAGTTCGCCTTTGGCCCTTTGGCAACCAATGGATTACCAGCTTGACGCGCTAAACCTTCAAATTCCATATCCCATGACTTGTCATAGCCCATGGCATAGATTTTGTCTTTTTTCAGTGTTTCGCCAGCTTTAGCGATGTCATCCCATGTTTCTGGTTTGGCGATGTTGTACTTGTCCAGAATATCCTGGTTGTAGTAAAGAACGCGGACGGACTTACTGAATGGAATGGAATAGTACTTGCCATCGTATTTGGAGCTCGAGAGAAATGAAGAATAAATATCCTTTAAATCAGAATCAGATAATTTGTTATCACCTTTCAACATGTAGTTGTCAAGAGGTTCGATAAGACCGTTCTCTGTGTAATCAGGCACAGTGGTGTAAGTTGTCTGTGAGATTACTGGCAGTGTGTTTGACTTAGCAGACGCCATGATCTTTTGTTGCAGTTGAGTATAGCCCCCTTGTGAGGTACCAACGACTTTGTAATCAGATTGCGACTTGTTGAAGTCCGCAATGATTTCGTTCAAAGCCTTTTGGTAAGGGCCGTTCATGCCATGCCAAAAAGTAATTTTGACTGGTGTTTTCGACTTGGTGCTGGATTCATCGGCACCTGAATCCTTTGATTGGCTGCCACATGCGGCCAATCCCAAAACTAAACCCAAAGAAGCGACTGCGAGTAGTGCACGTTGCCAACTTTTTTTCTTCATTACTTAAAACCTACCCTTTCAATCCAGTTTTTGAGATGCCTGCAATAATGTACTTTTGAAGGAAAATGTACAGAATCACCATAGGTAAAATGACGAACGTCGATGCTGCCATCAGCAGCGCGTAATTTGTCCCCGCATCGGTGGTAAACGCCTGTAACCCAACAGGCAAGGTGCGAAGATTCTCAGTGTTGGTCACGATCAACGGCCACATGAAGGCGTTCCAGGACCCAATCACTTGTAAAACAGTGACGGCCGTAATCGTTGATTTGGATATTGGTACCAGCACGTGCCAGAGAAAATGCCAATCGGTGGCGCCGTCGATCTTGGCGGCGTAATACAATTGATCCGGCACAGATTGGAAATTTTGTTTTAAGGTGAAAACGGTGAAGAAACTGGCCAACCAGGGAACAATCAAGGCCCAATAGGTATTGATCATATGGAACTTCGACAAGGTGACGAAGTTAGGAATAATCAACATTTCCCCAGGAACCATCATCGTGCCCAAGAAAATCACGAAGATGATATTCTTGCCGTAGAAGTTTAATCGCGAAAACGCGAAGGCGGCCAGAATACTCGTGAACAGCTGGCCCACAGTCGTGACTGTGGTCACTAAGACGCTGTTGACGAAGTAACGGGCGAAGGGCGCGGCCTTGAAAGCCTCGATGTAATTGGCCCATTGTAATTGCTTAGGTATCCAGATCGGTGGAATCTTAACCGTTTCTGGTTGTGTTTTTAAGGACGTTGAGACCATCCAGAGGAAAGGCATCAACATGATGATCGCGCCGAGGACCAAGATCACATAGCGTAGAACCATGGCAACTTTAACTTTCATTGTTTACTTGACCTCCCTTTAGTAATGGACATGTTTCTTGCTGTACCACATTTGAATCAAGGTGACTAGCAAGATCATGAAGAACAGCACAACACCACTAGCGGCGGCGATGCCGTATTTCCACTCGGTATAGAATTTCTGATAAAGGTAGTAAACGATCGTTAAGGCTGATTTACTTGGTCCCGGGGTCCCGTTGAACAGGGCGAAAATCTGATCGAAGACCTTGAAACTACCGATCACCCCATTGACACTGACTAAGAACGTGATCGGCGAGAGCAATGGCAGGGTCACGTTGGTGAATTGATGCCAAGCGTTAGCGCCATCGATTTCCGCCGCCTGATAGTAGCGCTCGTTGATGTTGTTCAAGCCAACTAAGAATAAGACGATATTGAAGCCTAAGCTCTTCCAAATACTCATGATGATCAAGGCCAGCATGGCATATTTCGGACTCTCCAACCAAGCAATCGGGTTGATCCCAAAGAGGCTGAGGAAATAGTTCAATAGACCATAATCGCTGTTGTAGATCCAATGCCAGACTTGGGCGATCGCCACGGTACTGGTAACGAATGGCAAGAAGTAAACGGTTCGGAACAGGCCACTTAGCCATTTGATTTTATTCAAGAGGAGGGCGATGACCAATGAGATGATCACGGTCAACGGCACGACCCCAACGACGAAAATCAACGTGTTCTTAACGGCTAAATGGAAATCGGGATCACGGAAAATAAAAGTAAAGTTGCTCCAGCCCCATTGCTGCACGATGTCTTTGAAGAAATCGTACTTGGTGTAGAAGCTCATAATAAATGATTTCAGAATTGGATAAATGTTGAAAATGATCGTAATGACCAACATCGGGAGTAAATAGAGGAGTGCTTTAGCAGTTGATTTTAAAGTTGGCTTCTCATTCAACATCTTGTTCACCACCAAAAATGCGCTCGCCTGCTTCATCGAATAGATAGAGTCCGGATTTCTGCAGGTAAAGCGTCAGATCCTGATGATTCTCAAGACGACCTTGAATCTCGGTAC
This sequence comes from Lapidilactobacillus salsurivasis, assembly GCF_054785215.1. Lineage (NCBI taxonomy): Bacteria > Bacillati > Bacillota > Bacilli > Lactobacillales > Lactobacillaceae > Lapidilactobacillus > Lapidilactobacillus salsurivasis. The sequence goes on from NZ_BAAABI010000004.1 coordinate 122,239, forward strand.
TGAGAAGTTCTTGCCCATTATAATCAACCAAGGCGTTCTTTTCACGGCCGTACTTTTCGTAGGCCTTGACTTTGGTTGTGATCGTGGCGAAGGTATTGGCGTCGATCGGGTGATCCTGTAAAGCCTCGGGTCGAATTCCAACCGTGGCCGTTTTCGCCAAAATCTCCGCAGGGACCGCCGCGTCCAAATCATGACCAAAGGCGGTGATCGGCACGGTGTTGATCACCGGTTCGCCAATGAATTTCGCGACGAAGAGATTGCTTGGATTGTCGTAAAGTGTTTCCGCGGAGCTGAATTGCTGAATGTCGCCTAAGTTCAAGACCATGATGTGGTCGGAAATGTGTAAGGCCTCATCTTGATCATGGGTCACGAAAATCGTCGTGACGCCAGTTTCTTGTTGGATCCGCCGAATCTCTTGCCGCATTTCGATCCGTAAACGGGCATCCAAGTTTGACAGTGGTTCGTCAAGCAACAGCAGACTGGGTTCCTTGGCCAACGCGCGGGCAATGGCGACCCGCTGTTGCTGACCACCGGAAAGCGCGCCGGGTTTCTTGTCCAGCTGATCATCAACGTGCACCAGTTTGGCCAATTTCAACGCCTTTTCCCGACGTTCCTCTTTCTTGATCTTCGCCATTTTGAGTGGGAACATGATGTTTTCAAGGACAGTCAGATGTGGGTATAATGCGTAGTTCTGGAAAACCATTCCAACTTTACGTGCTAACGCGTCTTGTTTGGTGACATCTTGATCACCAAAGAAAATTTTGCCCTGCGTTGGCGCCAATAAACCAGAGATCAACATCAAAGTCGTTGATTTACCGCAGCCACTGGGTCCCAAAATTGAAACCAAGGTCCCCTCAGGAATCGTGAAGTTCAAATGATGTAAAATTTCTCGTGTCCCATCATAGGACAGCGAGACATCTTTGAAGGTAACTTCCAACAGTTTCGCCCCTTTAGAAAAATGTTTTTCGACCACAAGATAACAGATTAGTCTAGATTTATATTACAACATTTTGTGGGTAAAGTCTTGACCGATTTCAAATTTAGACAAGTTTTTTGGTCAGTAAATCCGCAAAAAATGCGTTTATTTACAGTAATTATTAGGTGATTGCGATTTTGAACCAAATAAGCTAACATTAGATAGCGGTTACATTTGAATAATTATATTCATGAAACTGTTTTATTCTAACTAGTAGGTGATCGATAATGACACAGTTGCTCGTCAATGCGGTTTGTGGTGTTGCCCGCCAGGACCTTTCCGGGGCTTATTTACGCCGTTACACAGCCAGCGAACTAATTGCGAAAACGCAGATCTCTCGGTCAGCATTCTACCAACACTTTGATGGTGGATTGCGCGATGTTTTCTCCACGACCATTGAAAATGAAGTTTTGCGACCTATGCGGCTGGCTCGTTTCTCTTGGCCGGAAGCAGTGGATTTTGTTTTGAATTATGTTCGTCATAATCAAATTTTAGTGCGTAATCTTTATGAGTTGGGCTCGGGTCCACAAAAAATCTGCTGGTTTCGGCAGCAGTTGGTTGCGGTGATCTGGCCTCATTATCATCCCGACGAACCACTTACGTCAGATTGCTGTTGCTGGCGTCAGTTGAGTTTACTTTGTGGTGCTCTTGTTGGTGAGATCCAGTGTTGGACGTGCAGCGACTTTCAGGAGGAATCGTGGCGCATTCGGTTACGCTTACAAAGCTTTGATTTAGACACTTCGGCCTAAGTGTCAAAAAAACGAACAAATTCGCGAAACTGTCTGTTGCATTATTTGAGCAACCACATTATGCTAAAAAGTATCACACTGATGAAACTTGCCGAAGCGCAGAGCCTAGATGGGACGATAGGGGAGTTCTTACTTTGATCAAGAGAACAAGTGAAATTCAGCGGGCACTTTCTGACAAAGTCTGCTAGAATGGGCTGAGTATTAAAAAATGTTTATGAGGTGACATAATTGATTCGTCCCGCAGTATTATCGGATGCACCACAAGCAATGCCAATTTTGATGCAGATCATTCATGACATGGAAATTCCTGAGGTTCAAGCGATTGGTGAACCGAAAATCGAGTCCTTGTTTGAAGCGGCGTTCGCGGCGCCAGATTACCGATATGGTTATCAGCAAATGTTAGTTTATGTTGATGATCCAACGCAGAAAGTTTTAGGTATCTGCGTGGGCTATCCGGCGGCCAAGGAAGCGACCATCGATGACGCGTTACGCCCTTTTCTGAGCCAACTAGGCTTGCCAGGGGATTTGCGGCTGTTCAAAGATGTGGAGGCCCAACCAGGCGAATGGTATTTGGATTCCTTAGCCGTTGCCCCAGCCGCTCAAGGACAGGGCATCGGTGGGCAGTTGCTTGATTTCCTGCCGACATGGTTGGCGCCAAAAGGTGAAACCGTGATCAGTTTGAATGTTGATCTGGGAAATCCGAAGGCTAAGCAGTTATACAGTCATCATGGCTTCCGCAAAACCGGTGAGATCATGATTGGCGCTCATCGCTATGAGCATTTACAAAGACCCATTATCTAGCAAGACTTGCCCAACTTAATTGCGTTCAACTGTTTTGTACAAGTTGAGCGCTTTTTTGTTGGCAACCACTTTAGTTGAACGCTTTCTTTTCTCCACGGAGACGCTTATACTTAGACCAGCAATAAAAAAGAGTGCGAAGCGCAACGGTTTGACTTTGAGCATAACCTAGCTAGGCTTTTGGAGGCCGGGCCTCGCCTCCAGAAGCCTAGCGTAGTTAAGCGGAAAAGTCAGTTGCGCGGAGCACATTTCAAAAAAAGAGTGCGAAGCGCAACGGTTTGACTTTGAGCATAACCTAGCTAGGCTTTTGGAGGCCGGGCCTCGCCTCCAGAAGCCTAGCGTAGTTAAGCGCAAGGAGCTGGGACGGTGAGCACGTTTCCAAAAACAGAGTGCGAAGCGACCCGGGTAGCTCCTGAGCATTAGCCTAGCCATTGTTTTGGAAGCCGCATTTTGCTTCCAGAACAATTGCGTAGCTAAGCGCAAGGAGCTGGGACGGTGAGCACGTTTCCAAAAGGAGGAAATTTCATGTACGCTGCAAGTGAAAAACGCTATTCGTCAATGCCTTACCAGCGCGTGGGCGCGTCAGGTTTGAAGTTGCCCCGGATTTCATTGGGGTTATGGCACAACTTCGGTGATGTGGACCGAATTGAAAACCAGAAGGAAATTATTTTTGGCGCCTTCGATCGCGGCATCACGCATTTCGATTTGGCGAATAATTATGGTCCACCGGCTGGTTCGGCGGAACGGAATTTCGGGCGGATCTTACGGGAAGATCTGCGCGGATATCGTGATGAAATGATTATTTCGAGCAAGGCCGGCTATTATATGTGGCCTGGCCCATATGGGGAGTGGGGTTCTAAAAAGAACATCATTGCCAGTTGTGATCAAAGTTTGCAACGCTTAGGCTTGGATTATCTGGATATTTTCTACCATCATCGTCCCGATCCTGACACGCCATTGTTGGAAACGGCTCAGGCTTTAGATTTGCTGGTTCGCCAAGGGAAGGCGTTATATATTGGCGTCTCCAATTATTCTGCCGCCCAAACCCAAGCAATCGCCCAGATTTTCAAACAGTTAGGGACACCTTTTATTATTCATCAACCGCAGTATAATATGTTCAACCGTTCGATCGAACAAGGGTTGACCGACGTGCTGGCGGCCGAGCACTTAGGCGCGATCACCTTTAGTCCACTGGCCCAGGGGCTGTTGACCGAGCGTTATTTGAACGGGATCCCGGCCGATTCGCGGGCCGCTCGCTCTTCAAGTCCGTTTTTACAGCCAGATAATGTGGAGGCGACGCTGGCCACCGTTCGCCAATTACATCAAATTGCCGTTGAGCGGGGCCAGTCTTTGGCGGAAATGGCGCTAGCTTGGAATTTGCGGCAACCAACGGTGACCAGTGTGCTGGTGGGCGCGTCTCGCTTGAGCCAACTGGAGGATAGCTTGAAAGCCTTGGATCATTTGGATTTCAGCCCTGAAGAGTTACAAAAAATCGACCAAACGTTGGCCCAGGCGCAATAGTTTTTGTGCGAGTTTGCTTGGATAAGTCTGATCGGACAAGTATGATCAATTGATTTTAGATGAATCAGGTGAGTGTCATGACACGCTGGCAAGGCAAAATTGGATTATTGGGTTACGGCCTGTTTTTGAGCGCTTTGATCGGCGTGATCGGTTTCATTTATATTGTCGTCGTTGAGCAATTAACTGCGTTGCTGTGGCAACATTTGCCGCAGCAACTTGGTCCGCGCGGCGGCTTGGTTTTTCTGTTAGTGGCGGTGGGCACGGTCCTAGTGGGACTGGGCCATCGCTATTGGGGGCCGGACTTGCCCTTAACGGCAGAGCGCGCTTTGAAAACGTTGCGGCAAACGAGTCGATTGGCGTATCAGCACGTTGGTCGCAATTTATTGATGGCCGTGGTCATCCTGATTTTTGGCGCGGGAGTCGGACCGGAAGCGGGGCTCCTGAGTACCACGGTGGCGTTGTCTGTTTGGCAAGCTGATAAATTGCGGTATTATTTCTTCCGCTATCAAGCCTTACACAAATTAAGTCTGGGGCAAAGATGGCGGTGTTTACTGACGCCACATCGCTATTTACTCCCCTTTGATCAGGCGAAGGCGGCCAAGTTAGGTCAGCGGCAGCAGAAACGGTTCTTGATCGCCACCTTTATTTTGAATGGGATCGTGGCCTTTGTCGTTTTGATGCGGGCCGCGGGGGTGCCGTCTTTCGTGGTCAAAATGGGGCCAACGAATTGGCAGTGGTCTGACTTATGGTTAGCATTGCCCTTGATGCTTTTCGGGGGCGCGCTGGGCGTCGGTTATCGCTGGCTGAGTCGCCAGTTTACCCAGTGGTTTGACTTTTGGCAAAAGCGCCCGATCGCCAAGGCGGCTTTAGGTGGTTTGGCGATTTTCGCGATTGGTGTTTGGGCGCCACATCTGCTCTTCTCCGGGCAAAGTGCCTTGAGTCTGGCGCCAATTCTGGGCTTGAAACGTTCCCCAGGTTGGTTGGAAGTCGCGGTGCTCCTGAAAATACTGCTCCTGCTGGTCTGCTTGAACACCGGTTGGCGCGGCGGCGATATCTTTCCGATTGTGTTTGCGGCCATCACCCAAGGCTATGTTTTGGCGCAATTGTTACCAGGATTTGATGCCTTATTCGTGGTAAGTGTGACAGCAATCAGTCTCGTTGTGACCATTTTTCAAGCGCCTTGGTTAGGCGGCTTCTTCGTGGCCTTATTCTTTCCCTGGCAGCTATGGCCGGTTTTGGCGGTGGTCAGTGGGGTGTTCTGGCTGGTTCAGCGGTGCTTGACGCACTTGACCACCAAACCCGCTTAAGCTGGGGAAGGTGTCAGCGTCAACTTCGATCAAAAAAACGCCACCGTCAGAGTGAAGTGTGCCACCCCAGTTTAGCTGGGGTGAGCAACTTCATTCATGATGGTGGCGCTTTTTGTTGCCAATAAATGGTGCTAAGCCCTTCTGTGCAGGCCGCTGACCGAGCCAATCGGCCAGTTTAATTCGTCGCGATATTCATAAACGGATCCATCAGGTGATGCGGCTTACGCTGGGACCACAAGACCCATTGATTCAAGGTGGCCGCCACCAGGAAGACATCGGCCTGATCTTGGTCGGCCGCGACAGTTAATTTGAGGCCATCAAGATTCTTCTTGGCGATGGTCGGCTCCGTGCTGAAAATTTGATGAACACCGTGGGTCGCTTGATAAGTGTTGTTGGCGACGGAACCCAGAATCGTCCAGTTCAGACCAGATACAAAAGCGAACTGGTGCCAGACACCGCTTAATCGGTTCATTTGTCCAATTTCGCGGCCTTGTTTTTCGATGTGGAACGTGGTCAAGTGTTTGCGACGGATCTGGGTGACACTGCCCACATATTGCCCGTTGATGGTCAACAATTGGAGGCCGTCTTGGTTGAACCCAAAACGGCCGGTAATGATCATGATCGGATGATAATCTTGGTCGAAAACAAACTGGCTGTTGATGCCACCGATCGTTTGGTTGAGTAAATAATAGATCGTCATTGGCGCAGCCCGGCCCTACGCATCGTGATCATGGGCCAGCGCCCAATTGATCGCCTCAGCCACCCCATCATTCAGATTGGTGGCGGTGGTGAAGCTGGCGATTTTCTTGATCGCTGGCAGGGCATTGCCCATGGCCACCCCCACGCCAGCGGCCTCGATCATGGAATAATCGTTGAGATTATCACCGATTGCCATAACATTTGCGGCGGGCACACCTTTTTGCTGGGCGTAATCCAAGAGGGCGAGGCCTTTCTGCGCTTTGATACTGTTGATTTCGATATTGTTTGGTGAAGAGGAGGTAATCACCAACTCTTCACTGCCAGCGTATTTGGCGCGGATGCTGGCGAACGCGTCTGGTCCTTCCTCAGAGAACACAATCAGTTTCATGATTTGAATCGTGGGATCGTCGACTAATTGTTGATAGTCAGTCACATAGTTGATGTTGACGATCTCCAGGCGCGCGGCAGCCAGGGCGACGGCGATTTTGTACGAGGTGTCGGGGTTTAAATTGACCAACAGATCGGCCACGTGCTGGATGCGTCGGACTTTACTTTCCGAGAAGATCCCCCGATTTGTCACCAGCTCGAAATAAAACTGCCGCGTTTTGAGCAGGGTAACCAGTTCTTGAGCCAACTGCTTGGGCAATGGTTCGGAGACGACCAGCTCACCAGCGGCATTATAAACTTGGGCACCATTCAGGGTGATGTAAGCAGGATGAAGACCGCTTCGTTGCAGAATGGGTTTGGCTTCGCTCAGACCGCGACCAGTGGCGACCATAAACTCGATCCCCGCTTCTTGAGCCTTCTGGATCGCCGCGACTGTTTTCGGTGAAATCTCCATGTGATCATTCAATAAAGTACCGTCCATGTCTGATGCTATGATTGAAATCAAAAAATCACCTTCTTATAGAGTTAATTTTAGTGTAGCATAGAGTTGAACAATATTGTATCAACCACCACTAACTATTATCAGGAGTTGATCAGCTGGTCAGCTTCAGAGCATTAGCCTAGCAACTGTTTTGGCGGCGGTTTATGCCTCCAGAATATCTGTGTAGCTAAGCGGAAGAAGCAAGGTCGGAGAGCACGTTTAAAAAGAAAGGGGCCGGCGGGACGTCCAAGTCGTTGAATTAACACAGATTAGTTCGGATTGGACTTTCCTTCTCAGACTGAACTGAGGGGGTTCCGCCTAAATTTGTCATGAAACAATTGATTCCTAATGACTGGCAAGCTATTCTTGAACCAGTTTTCGCTTCGCCAGAATACACGCAGTTGCACCAGTTCTTGCGCCAAGAATACCAAAATCAGACCATTTATCCTGATATGTATCATATTTTTCAAGCGTTTGACTGGACTCCCTTCGCTGAAACGAAAGTAGTGATTCTAGGGCAAGATCCCTATCATGAACCGGGGCAGGCTCACGGCTTGAGCTTTTCCGTTCGGCCGGGAATCGCGATTCCACCGTCGTTACGGAATATATACCAGGAGTTGGCTACTGACGTGGGCGCACGGCCGGTGCAGCACGGTTATTTGAAGGCTTGGGCAGATCAAGGGGTCCTATTGCTCAACTCGGTATTGACGGTTCGCGCCCACCAAGCATACTCGCACCGAGGGCGTGGTTGGGAAATGTTGACAGATCAGGCAATCAAGGCGCTTTCTCAGCGTGGTGGGGTGGTGTTTATTTTGTGGGGCGCGGCGGCCCGGGCTAAGCGTGAGCTGATCGACGAAACGCGCAACACCGTTTTGACATCGGCCCATCCTAGCCCTTTATCTGCTTATCGTGGCTTTTTCGGCTCGAAGCCTTTTTCTCAGGCCAACGAAGCCTTACAACGCTATGGGGAACAGCCGATCGATTGGCAGTTACCGACAACGCCAGAGACCCCAATAGCAGATAAAAAACCACAGCATCCAGCGAATTAGGCTAGGCGAAACGACGAAAACGCGGTAGAATGGAAGCTGTATGTAAAAACGCTTTCTCACGGAGGGAATTATTCATGGATTTATTTGAGAGTTTAAAAGGAAAAATCAACGGCAAAAATATTAAAATTGTTTTCCCAGAAGGGGTCGAACCTCGGATCATTGGCGCGGCGGTCCGACTCAAAGCTGATCAGATCTTAGATCCAGTTCTGTTGGGCCCGATTGATCGGATCAAGGATGTAGCGGCTAATAATGGCTTTAATGTTAGCAACCTGACTTTGATCGATCCTAACACCTATCCTGAAGCTGATTTCGCAACGATGGTGGCGGCTTTTGTCGAACGTCGTAAGGGTAAAGCAACTGAGGAACAAGCCCAAGCAATTTTGCGCGATGGCAATTATTTCGGGACCATGTTAGTCTATTTAGGTGAGGTTGAGGGGATGGTCTCAGGCATCGTTCATTCAACTGGGGAAACGGTGCGGCCAGCATTACAGATCATTAAGACTAAGCCTGGTGTTTCTCGGACTTCAGGCGCATTCATCATGCAGCGGGGTCGAGACCAAGAGCGTTATCTCTTCTCTGATTGCGCGATCAATATCGATCCTAGCGCGCAGGAATTAGCGGAAATCGCGGTTCAATCAGCGAAGACGGCGGAGTTATTCGACATTGACCCTAAAGTCTCCATGTTGAGTTTCTCAACGAAAGGGTCGGCGAAATCGCCACAAGTAGATAAAGTGGCGGAGGCGACGAAGATTGCCCAAGAATTGGCGCCAGAATATGTGATCGATGGTGAATTACAATTTGACGCTTCTTATGTGCCATCGGTTGGCGCGCAAAAGGCACCAGGTTCACCAGTGGCTGGGCAAGCGACTGTTTATGTTTTCCCAGAATTGCAATCAGGCAATATCGGCTACAAGATTGCGCAACGGTTGGGTCATTTCGAAGCGATCGGACCGATTTTGCAAGGCTTGAACAAGCCCGTTTCCGACCTTTCTCGGGGTGCTAATGAAGAAGACGTCTATAAATTGGCGATCATCACAGCGGCGCAATCTCTGCAATAATCATTTCAGTACTGATTCTGGAACAATAAAGGAAGAACAATTTTGCAATTTCAAACAAGAAACGCTGAGGAAACAATCGCGGTGGGTCAGTTGTTTGGTCAGCAGGTCACGGCCGGCGATGTTTTATTGTTGACCGGAGACCTCGGCGCCGGCAAAACAACTTTTACCAAAGGGTTGGCGGCCGCGCTGGGCATTACCCGTCCAGTCAAAAGCCCCACCTTTACCATTATTCGTGAATACCGTACCGGCCGCCTACCGCTGTTTCATATGGATCTATATCGGTTGGAAAACAGCTCGCCGGCGGAGCTGGGCTTGGAGGAATATTTCGCTGGGCAAGGGGTTTGCGTGGTGGAATGGCCACAGTTCGGCGGTGATGAACTGCCACTTGATTATTTGGCGGTTACAATCCAGCGGGTGGCTGACGCCGACGAGCAACGGAAGTTCACGTTGACCGCCACGGGGCCGCAGTCACAAGCGCTGTTACAACGGTTGCAAGCGGGGTTGCCCCATGACTGAGCCGCGTGATGTGACGGTCTCTTTGCGTAGCGCGGAACCTGAGGACGCAGCGGCTTTACAGGCGTTTTGGCGGCAGGAGGTGGCGCCCTGTGATTTGATCACGGGCGACGACGCCACGCTGACCATGAGCTTGCCCCACCTGGCTGATCAGTTGGCGGCAATCGCGGCGACGCCCAACAATTTGTTATTACTGGCGTGGGCGCCGGAACGAGAATTGATTGGTTATTTGCGGTTGGCCGCCAGTAGCGAGACGGCGGTCGCCCAGGTCGCCGAGTTGGGCTTGATCGTGGCTGCGGATTATCGGAATCAGGGGTTAGGTCGGGCGTTAATGACCACGGCTTTGGATTGGGCTGAGCAGGAATCACCGCTTCATCGAATCCAATTGGAAGTGCAGCAGCGTAATCAGGCGGCGCGGCGGTTGTATCAGGCGCTGGGATTTCAAGAGGAGGGCCACTTGGTTGACGCCTATCGCGCCACGTCTGGACAGTGGCTTGACACGATTTTAATGGCGCGGCTGCTTTAAAAACGTCCGCCTCGGCCAGAACTGCTGTACCACAAAAAAACATGATCCGGTCAGGCGACTGGGTCATGTTTTTTAGTAGTGTGAATTAGGCGACGGTGACCATTTTGCGCAAAAGCGCGGGGCCAAATTGCTGGGCTTCTGTGAGTAGGATCTGAGCGCAAGCATAGCTATCAGCCAAAGCGTGGTGATGATTGACCAGATCCAGCTGCAAATAATCGGCTACGGTGTTCAACTTATGATTCGGCAGCTCCGGGTAAAAGCGGCGGCTGGTTTTGACCGTATCTAGGGTTAGAAAGTGGGGCGGCTCGATCTGGTAGTGGGTCAAGGTTGACTGGAGCACCTTCACGTCAAAACGAGCGTTATGTGCCACCACCAGTTGGTCCAGTGAGAACAAAGGGGCAATATGTGGCCAAACGGTGGCGAAAGTTGGCGCGCCGGCTACCATTTGCGCAGTTAATCCGTTCACCTTGGTGTTCCAATAACTAAATTCCGCCTGTGGATCGATCAAGGTGTAGAAATGGTTGACGATTCGATCGTTGCGCACCACGACCAAGGCTAAAGAACAAGCGCTTTCTGGTCGCGGATTGGCCGTTTCGAAATCAATTGCTGTAAAATTCATGACGGTTATCCTTCAATTCCTAAATCATCGGTGAGCAGTTCCACCGGACAGTGATCAGAGCCGTAAACGTCGGTGAGGATGCGGGCATCTTTTAGGTGCGACGTCAGATCTTGAGAAGTGACGAAGTAGTCGATCCGCCAACCGGCGTTGTTGTCCCGTGCGTGGAATCGGTAGCTCCACCAAGAATAAATACCACTTTGATCCGGATAGAAATGGCGAAAGGTGTCTGTAAAGCCAGCGTCCAAAAGGGTGGTGAAACTTTGCCGCTCCTCATCTGAGAAACCGGCGTTGCGCCGATTTGTCTTGGGATTTTTCAAATCGATTTCTTCGTGGGCGACGTTGAGGTCCCCACAGAAGATGACACTTTTCTTGGTGGCCAAGTCACTCACGTAAGCGCGGAAAGCCTGATCCCAGCTAAGCCGGTAATCAAGGCGTTTCAATTCGGCTTGCGAGTTTGGGGTGTAACAGGTGATCAGGTAGAAATTAGGATATTCCAGGGTGATCGCGCGCCCCTCTTGATCGTGTTCGGCGATGCCCAACCCATAGTGGACACTTAACGGCTGATGTTTAGTGAAAATCGCCGTCCCAGAATAACCTTTCTTCTGGGCGTAATCGAAGTATTGTTGATAACCGGGCAGATCCAACTCGACTTGCCCCGCCTGCATCTTCGTTTCCTGCAGACAGAAGAAATCGGCGTCTAATTGATTAAAGGTGTCGATAAAATCCTTTTTGAGGACAGCGCGTAAGCCATTCACGTTCCAAGAAATAAACTTCATTTTCCGCTAACTCCCTGCTAATTGATTTTTTGAAAATCGTGATGATCGCCGGCGCCAGATTTCACGCCAACGCAATCACCAAGCCACCCTCTAGTTTACCAAATTTTCGCCATCCCCGCTGAGAAAAAATAGAGTGCGAGCCAGCCCGGGTAGCTTCTGAGCATTAACCTAGCTAGGCTTTTGGAGGCAGGTCTTTGCCTCCGAAAGCCTAGCGTAGTTAAGCGGAAGAAGCTGGGCTGACGAGCACGTTTCAAAATAGAGTGCGGAGCGCAACGGGTTGCTTTTGAGCACGACTAGCGATTTGTTGCAGATTGGCGCAGACAATCTGTGACAAATCGCGTATCGGCGCAGAAAGCAGTTGCGGGCAGCACGTTTCAAAATAGAGTGCGAGGCGCAACGGGTTGACTTCGAGCATTAACTTAGCTAGAATTTTGGAACCTTGACGGTGCCGGTTTTCTACGGAGTGCTAGGCTGATGATAGTTATTTAGCTGATTATTTGGTAAGATATTGAAGGAGACAAAGCCAAACGCTTGCCAGACTGACTTTTTACTCGGGGCCGATTTGGGGGCTGGCGTGATTGGCTGGCAGTGATGACCTGCCAGTTGGACCGGGGAGTCCGCTGATCATGGCGAAGCAGTCAAAGCAAGAAAGCAAAGTTAAGAAATCTAAATCATAAAAAGGATCCGATCGTTGATGTTAAATTCATTATTTTCTGATTTGAATATTCCAATTCAGGCAAATGCGCCGATGTCCGACTATACTTTCACGCGGACAGGGGGGCCGGCGGAATTGCTGGCCTTCCCCGAAACGGAGTCAGAAGTGGCTGCCTTGGTCCAGCGCGCTTATCAAAAGCAGATCCCGGTCACCATTATTGGCAACGCGAGCAATCTGATTATTCGCGACGGTGGTTTAGCGGGGCTAGTGGTTTTGTTGACGCGGATCGACGACATTCGCCATGAAGGGTTGAACTTGGTCGCCAGCGCCGGCGCTCCGCTGATGGCCGTTTCCGAGGCCGCTTATCAGTTTGGGCTGACTGGACTAGAATTCGCGGCTGGCATTCCCGGCAGTGTTGGCGGCGCGGTTTTCATGAATGCCGGTGCCTATTCGGGCGAGGTCAGTGATGTGATCACGAGTATCAACGTGCTGGATGAGCGCGGAAACTTGCGGCGCATCAGCGGGGCCAACCTTCATTTCAGCTATCGGCATAGCGTGATTCAAGAGCAGGTCTTGACGGTTTTGAGCGCGACCTTTGCGCTCCGCCCAGGCGAACGGCGAACGATTCGCCAAAAGATGGATGAACTCAACGCGGCGCGCGCCAGTCACCAACCGCTGGAGCTGCCTTCTTGCGGCAGTGTCTTCAAACGTCCACCTGATCACTATACCGCGCCCCTGATCCGTGAAGCCGGCCTGCAAGGTAAAATCATTGGTGGCGCCCAGGTTTCGTTGAAGCACGCTGGTTTTATCGTCAATATCGATCAGGCCACGGCGACGGATTATTTGCAACTGATCGCGTTGATCCAACAAACAGTTTGGGCTAAGTTCCAAGTTCGATTGGAAACTGAGGTGCGCATCATTGGCCGTGAACCAGAAGCAATCCCTGCCCAGAACGCCGAGTAACGACGGCATGCGCGGGCCCAAGCGGGTCAATTTCGTCCGCTGGTTACACGAAGTTAAGCTGGACCCCCGAAAAATATAAAATATCAAAAAAGCCGCGTACTTGGCGGCGTTCGCTGGATTCGCAGAGTCATCTGCGCCTTGAACGCCCACCAAGACGGGCTTTTTTACTGTTTGTCAGGAGAAAGTCGATCAATTAGGCCTGCTCCTTTTTGTTTGGGGTGGCGCCGATTCAAGCTTAATTAGGTTGAGTATTGCGGGGACGGCGGCTGCGCAGTTTCACTAAGGTGCGTTGATGATGCGGGGTTTGGGTGTAGTTTTGCAAAACTTCCAGTAGTTGATCCAAACCGATTTCCGTGAAAGTAGGGCGCTTGTCCGCCGCCGGCCAGAAATTATTTTCGAAGAGTTGCCATAATTCTTCGCGATCGCTGGTCGGATAATTGACCGAATCAACCCCATGTAAGGTGATCCCGCGAAGAATGAAAGGAAGCACGGTTGTGGTCAGCTTGATGCCGCTGGCGTTACCGCTACTGACGACTTGACCATTACTCTGGACTTGGGCCAAGACATCGGCTAAGAAATCACCGCCTAAATTATCGAACACCACCGCATACTTTTGGCGGGCCAATGGCTTCTTCGGGGTCAATTGTAAGTCGGCCGGATCGATCACCTGGGCCGCTCCCAGGGTGGTCAGTCGCTCGGTTAGCGCCGTTTGCCGGGTGACGACCGTGATATTGCTGTAACCCAATTGGGCCAGGATCGCCAACTGCCAGCCACCAACGCCACCAGTAACGCCACTGATCAGGATTGGGGTATCCTTCGCAGCCATCGCGCGACTGTCCAGCACTTTCGTTAAGCCAATGGCCGCGGTGACACCGGCGGTTCCAATCAAGGCCGCGTCTTGGACCGTGCGCTTTCCAGTCAATGGATGGAGGAAATCTCCAGGGACATCAACGATTTCTTGATAGCCGCCGTCAATTTGAATGCCAATTTGCCAACCGGTGCCCACAACGGCATCGCCGCTTTGAAAACGATGATCCGTTGATTCGATCACCCAACCGCTGAAATCAATGCCTGGAACCCGTGGAAAGTCGCGGACGACACCGCTCCGTGGTTTCAGGACCAGCGCGTCTTTATAATTGATATCGCTATAAGTAATCTGCACGCGGACGTGATCAGGGGCCAAAGTTGTCACCGGGCGGTTCGTGAGGCTGGCCACCGGTTGGTCATCGATCAGTTCAACGACTAAAGCTTTTTTCTGCATAGTTTCTCCTTCAGTGCGCTGTTATTTATCCCACCTGAGCTGCTTGGCCAACAGATGAAGCGCATTCTTCTATTTGTATTATAACCTGAAATAGCTGCGCTGACTAGGCGGCTCGTCTGGTGATTTGGCGGCCCAGGCAGTCGAATGACGGTGCCGATCAAGCGAAAGCATCCGCCCGTCCAGAACTAAGCGGGCATCGGTGAAAAAAACCAGCCGCTTTTGTTCAAAATACTTGGCAGAAGCAGGGAAAATCAGTTATACTGAGTGAAGTTTTGGTAAACTCAAAGTTAGATAACTTTTTGTTTACTAATGATTAGAAAATGGACAACTTGGGAGCAGACAGAGGGAGGTTGAGCATGGCATTTGGGCAGAAATTACGGGCTTTGCGGGTGATGAAGAACCTGACGCAAGAAGAGTTGGGCGAACGAACGGATCTGACGAAGGGCTATCTCTCGCAATTGGAGAACGATCAAGCGTCGCCAACGGTAGACACTTTGACCGACATTTTAACGGTGCTGGGCGTCAGTCTGGCGGAGTTCTTCACGGAAGAACCTAGTCAGGCGACGGTGTTATTCGGAATGGATCAGCAAGTAGATCATGTGGATGAGGGCTTAGGTTATCATTTGCGTTGGTTGATCAATGATTCCAACGAACGGGAAATGGAGCCGGTTTTATTGACGATCGAACCTGGCGGCAAATTTAAAGCGTTTGATCCGTCACCGGCGGAAACGTTTGTTTATGTGCTTAAGGGCAGCGTTGGTTTACATTTAGGCGATGAAGTGATCAACGCCCGAGCGCACGAATCGCTTTATTTCACGGCGACTAATCCGCACCAGCTAACGAATACTACGGCAAAACCGGTCACACTCTTGCTAGTGGCCACCGCATCATATTTATAGGGGGCAGGGTAATGGCAACACCGATCATTGAATTAAAGGGCATCACGAAACAGTACGACGATGGTTTCGTGGCTTTGACAAATATTAATTTGACCATCGAACAGGGTAAATTCTATTCCCTACTAGGCCCATCTGGCTCTGGGAAAACAACGATTTTACGGATCATTGCTGGTTTTACTACCGCCAGTCAGGGGCAAGTGTTGTTCAATGGGCAACTGATCAATGACCTTCCGCCAAACCAGCGTAAGGTCAACACAGTTTTCCAGAATTACGCGCTGTTTCCACATTTAGATGTGTTTGATAATGTGGCGTTTGGCTTAACGTTACAGAAGCGCCCAAAGAAGGAAATCAAGCGCCGGGTGCTTGACGCGCTTAAGCTGGTTCAGCTACCGGGGTACGCCAATCGGGAGATCAGCGAACTGTCTGGGGGCCAACAGCAACGGGTGGCGATTGCCCGAGCGATTGTCAATGAGCCGGCGGTATTATTGCTGGATGAGCCGTTGTCGGCGTTAGATATGAAGTTACGGCAGGATATGCAGTACGAATTGCGGGAGTTGCAACAACGGCTAGGCATCACGTTTATCTTCGTGACCCATGATCAGGAAGAAGCGCTGGCCATGAGTGACGAGATCTTTGTGATGGATAATGGCAAGGTGCTCCAAAGTGGGACGCCGGTGGATATTTATGATGAGCCGATCAACCATTTTGTCGCTAACTTTATTGGCGAGAGCAATATCTTACCTGGGAAAATGTTGGCCGATTATCAAGTGGAGTTCGTGGGCAAATCCTTTGAATGCGCTGATGGGGGCATGCGGGCCAATGAAGCGGTGGAAGTGGTGCTGCGGCCGGAAGATCTGGATATTACCACCGCTGATCAGGGTAAATTAGTCGTCAAAGTCGATACGCAACTTTTCCGTGGCGATCATTTCGAAATCATTGGCATCGACGCCGATGGGAACGAATGGCTGATCCACTCCACCAATCCGGTGCGTGACGGTAAGGAAATCGGGTTGACCTTCGAGCCGGAAGATATCCACGTTATGCGTTTTGGTGAGAAAGAGGCCGATTTTGACGCGCGGTTGGAGCAGTACGAGGAGGATTGAGCGTTCATGAAGAAAAGCAAACAGTTTTTTATGGTGCCTTACTTCCTCTGGATCGCATTGTTTGTGGTGGCACCGCTACTCTTGATCCTGTATCAGTCCCTAACTGATGGACAGGGTCATTTCACGATCCAGAACTATCTGACCTATGGTTCGTCTTCAGTCTATTTGAAAATGTCGCTGAATTCTTTGTGGTACGCTTTCTTGATCACTGTGATCACTTTGTTGATCAGTTATCCCGCGGCGTATATTCTAAGTCGGCTGAAGCATCAACAGTTATGGTTGTTGTTGATTATTTTGCCCACGTGGATCAATTTGTTGCTGAAGGCCTATGCTTTCATTGGCTTGTTCAGTCGCGCTGGGGCGGTCAATCATTTCCTCATGTTCATTGGGATCGGTCCGAAGCAGATTCTGTTTTCAGACTTCAGTTTCTTATTGGTGGCCAGTTACATTGAAATTCCCTTCATGATTTTGCCGATTTACAACGCGATCGTGCAATTGGATCCGGCCTTGCCAAACGCCAGCCGAGATTTGGGCGCCAGTCCTTGGCAAACCTTCCGGCTGGTGACGTTCCCCTTGACCTTGAGTGGGGTCAAGGCGGGGGTTCAGGCGGTCTTTATTCCTTCACTATCCTTATTCATGCTGACCAGGTTGATCGGCGGCAATCGCGTCATCACTTTAGGAACCGCGATCGAGGAACATTTCCTGACGACAATGAACTGGGGGATGGGCTCAACCATTGGCGTGATCTTGATCGTGATGATGTTTGTGATCATGATTCTGACCAATGATCGGAAGAAGAAACGGCGGGAGGTCTTGGAAGATGAAAAAGCCACGCATTAGCTCGTTATACTTGATTTTGGTGTTTATTATTTTGTACACACCAATCTTCTATTTGATCTATTATTCCTTCAATGCCGGCGGTAATATGAATAATTTTACCGGCTTTACCTGGGAGCACTATCGCACCTTGTTTTCTGATCAGCGGATCTTGGTGATTGTCTTGGACACCTTGCTGATCGCGCTGCTGTCGTCCTTGGTGGCGACGATCGTGGGGACCTTTGGCGCTTTGGGTATTTCCGGGCGCAAGAAGGCCGCGACCCGTTCGACGTTACTGACCTTAAACAACGTGCTGATGGTGTCTCCGGATGTGATCATTGGCGCCAGTTTCTTGATTTTGTTCACCTCATTAGGCATCGGGCTAGGCTTCGGGTCTGTTTTAGTGAGTCATATCGCTTTCTCGATTCCGATTGTGGTGTTAATGGTTTTGCCGAAAGTCAACGAGCTGGATCCGGCTTTACTGAACGCGGCCCAGGATTTAGGCGCTAGCAAGGCGCAGACCTTTTGGCGGGTGATCATTCCTTACATTACCCCGGGCATCTTGTCCGGCTTCTTCATGGCCTTCACCTACTCACTGGATGATTTCGCGGTCACCTTTTTCGTGACGGGCAATGGCTTCACCACCTTGTCTGTCGAAATATATTCGCGGGCGCGGCAAGGTATTAGCCTGGAAATCAACGCGTTATCCGCTGTGATGTTCATTTTCGCCTTGTTGTTGGTGGTTGGTTATTATTTCGTCAACCAATATTCTCGCAGTCGTCGGCAACGGCAGAAACGCCACGAACAGGCGGAGGTGACGTTAAGATGAAGAAAATCATGATGATGATGGCGACGATCTTGGCTCTATGTGGGGTTTTGTTCATTGGCAGTAAACAATTGTCGGCGCAAGCTGGCGCGACCACCCAAGCCAACACCCTGAATCTTTACAATTGGGGTGACTATATTGACCCAGCGCTGCTCAAGAAGTTCGAGAAGCAGACGGGCTATCACGTGCAATATGAAACCTTTGACAGTAATGAGGCGATGTTTACCAAGATCAAGCAAGGGGGCACTGCCTACGATTTGGCCATTCCCAGCGACTACATGATTGAGAAGATGAAGAAGGCCAAATTGCTCCTGCCTATCGATCAGCAACAGTTGTCTAATTTCAAATATCTGGATCAGCATTTCCTCGATCAGTCGTTTGATCGTGGTAATCGCTATTCGATTCCTTATTTCTGGGGAACGTTGGGGATCATTTACAATGATCAGCAGGTCAAAGCCAGTGAAGTTCAACATTGGGACGATCTTTGGGCGCCTAAATGGCAAAATGACTTGATGTTGGTGGACTCCGCCCGGGATATTCTGGGCATGACTCTGATTTCGCAAGGGCAATCGGTGAATACCACCGACACGGCGATCTTGAACCAGGCCTCGCGGAAGTTAGACCGACTTTCAATCAATGTTAAAGCGATCGTGGCTGACGAGATCAAGACTTACATGATTCAAAACGAGGCACCCTTGGCTGTGACCTGGTCAGGGGAAGCTGCGGAAATGATCGATCAGAATGACCATCTGCACTATGTGGTGCCCAGTGAAGGCAGCAACGCGTGGTATGATAACATGGTCATTCCCAAAACGGCCAAGCATCAAAAGGCCGCTTATGCGTTCATGAATTTCATGTTGGCGCCAGAAAACGCGGCCCAAAACGCGGAATACGTTGGCTACGCGACGCCGAACAAAGCGGCCAAAGCGCTCTTACCGCGGAAGATTCGGGCTGACCGCCAATTCTATCCGCCCCTGAGCACCGTTGAAAAATTGGAAGTTTATCAGGATCTGGGTTCAGAGAAAGTCGAACAGTACAATGACCTCTTCTTGAAATTTAAAATGTATCGACAATAATAATCAGAGTGCGAGCCAGCCCGGGTAGCTTCTGAGCATTAACCTAGTCAGGGTTTTGGAAGCGGGTTTCGCTTCCGGAATCCTGACGTAGTTAAGCGGAAGAAGCTAGGCAGTGAGCACACTTCATCTGCAATTCGTCAATCATCCGGACCCCAGTCGGTTCGGGTGTTTTTTTTGGTAATCGACGCATTGATCGGGACGGGCCGTTGACCAGGTGAAGCGGATAAGTTTGCTGTGATTGTGCGCGCAATTTGCACTGGGAAGTACCGAAGTTATGATAACATGTTATAATTAATTATCATGATGCAAGGAGGATGATCATGAGTCTAGCAAGTATCAACTGGAGCTCGATTTTTGTTTGGCAGAATTTAATGAATGTGATCGATATTCTCGCGGTTTGGTTCTTGATCTATAAGGTCATCATGTTGCTACGGGGCACCAAGGCGGTGCAGTTGTTCAACGGGATCTTGATCATTATCGCCATCAAAGCGGTCAGTTATGTCCTGAATTTGCACGCGCTGTCGTACATCGTTGATCAGGCAATCAACTGGTCGGTGGTCGTGCTGGTCGTGATTTTTCAGCCTGAGATTCGACGGGCGTTGGAACGATTAGGACGCAATCAGATTTTCGCCACGGGTCACAAGGAGAATGACGATGCCAATCATTTGATCGAGGGGCTGGACAAGGCGATCCAGTACATGTCAAAACGGCGGATCGGTGCCTTGATCACAATTCAAATGAATACCGGATTGGAAGACTATATTGAAACCGGGATTCCTTTGGATGCGGACGTTTCCGGCGAATTATTGATCAATATTTTCATTCCGAACACCCCACTTCACGACGGGGCGGTGATCATTCGCGACAACAAAATCGCTGTTGCGGCGGCTTATTTGCCATTGTCCGAAAGTAATATGATCCCGAAAGAATTAGGGACGCGACATCGAGCCGCCGTGGGGATCAGCGAAGTGACCGATGCCTTGACCTTGGTTGTTTCTGAGGAAACCGGCGCGGTCACGATCACCAAGAATAGCCAATTGATGCATAATTTGAGCCGAGAGGATTATTTGAAGTTTCTTCATGTTCATCTCGACCCACCAGAAGTAAAAAACAATTGGTGGCAGAACTTCCTGGGCTTCTTTAAGCCGAAACAATCGAAGGAGGAGACCAAGAAATGAAAGATTTTTTCAATCGTCCTTGGGTTTATCGCGTTCTCTCCTTAGGATTGGCCGTCTTATTGTTTGTCTACGTTCAATCGAACAATTTGGGTTCAACCATGTCTGATCAAAGGCAAAACAGCGAGCAAACCGCCATCGCGCAGACCAAAACAACCATGCGCGTCTCGTTACAGGTGGAAGCTGATGTTGAGAAATATTTCGTTACCGGCTATCCTGAAAAGGTTGACGTAACGATTTCCGGTTCTAAGGCGCTGGTGGCCAGCACGAAGAATATGCAGAATTTCCGAGCGTATATCGATCTGCGTGACTTGTCAACCGGCACGCACACTGTTAAAATCAAAATTTCGGGTTTGAGCTCATCGCTGAGTTACTCGGTCAAACCGGAATCGACGAAAGTTAAGATCCAAACCCGGTCTGATCGCACATTGCCGATCCAGGTCAACTATAATTCAAGTCGCGTCGCTGATGGTTATTTGGTGGGTACGCCGACGATCAGTCCGGAAACGGTCCGTGTTTCTGGGTCGAAGTCTGAGGTGAAACGCGTCAAAGAAGTGGTTGCAGATCTTGATCTAAGCGCGAATACCAAGGCTAATTACGAACAAGAAGTCATGCTCAAGGCGCTGGATAAGAATGGTAAAGATGTTGATGTTTTAATGAGTCCGCAAACGGCCCATGTCGAATTGCCGATTTCCTTACCAACCAAGAAACTTAGTCTGAGTTTCAGCCAAGATGGCGATGGTCAAGATGGGTTGCTCTATGCATTTACCAGTTCGGTGACCCAAGTGACCGTTTCGGCGCCCCAAAGCGTTTTGTCCGATTTGCCGAGCACGTTGACCATGACAATCGATGTCAGTGATATCACGGCTTCGGTGCAAAAAACCATCACTTTGACCAAACCTGATGGTGTCGTCGCGATCGATCCGAAGTCGGTGGCCGTTAATATTAAGGTCACTCAGAGCAATTCTGAAAGTAGCTCGTCTAAAAGTTCCAGTAAATCAAGTCAGTCAACATCAAGCTCTAAATCAAGCTCAAGTTCAACATCCAATGGCTCATCTGCCGATGATGAAACCGAAACAGATTCAGATTCTGAATAGTTAAGAGGAGAGAGAACAATGGTAAAATATTTTGGTACTGATGGTGTGCGCGGTGTCGCCAACAAAGAATTGACTCCGGAATTAGCGTTTAAATTAGGACGTGCTGGTGGTTATGTTTTAACTCAGCACGCAGAGCGGGAGTCGGATCATCAAGTCCCCCGGGTTTTAGTGGCCCGGGATACCAGAGCGTCAGGTGAGCTATTAGAATATGCCTTGATCTCCGGCTTGTTATCGGTAGGAATCGAAGTTTTAAAATTGGGCGTGATCACCACGCCAGCCGTCGCTTATCTGGTGCGGGCGCAAGGCGCTGACGCAGGAATCATGATCTCGGCGTCCCACAATCCGGCTCAAGATAATGGCATCAAGTTCTTTGGCTCTGATGGCTTCAAGCTGTTGGACAGCGAAGAAGAAGAAATCGAAGTTTATCTCGATGCCACGGAAGATCGCCTGCCCCGGCCAGCAGCAGAAGGTTTGGGGACTGTTGACGATTATCCAGAGGCTGCCCAGAAATACTTACAATTTATCGAGCAGACCGTGCCCGATGATCTCTCTGGTGTGAAAATTGTTTTAGACGCCGCCAATGGTGCGACCAGTGGCTTAGTCAATCGTTTGTTCGCTGATCTGGAGACCGATTTCACTACGATCGCCACCTCACCAGACGGGTTGAATATCAATGATCATGTTGGCTCGACTCATCCGGAAAAATTAGCCGCAAAAGTTGTCGAGACCGGCGCTGATTTAGGGCTGGCTTTTGACGGGGATGGGGATCGCTGCATTGCGGTTGATGAAACCGGCGCGGTGATCGATGGTGACAAGATCATGTATATCTTGGGCACTCATTTCGCCCAACGCGGACGTTTGAAGAAAGACACGATCGTCACTACGGTGATGAGCAACATCGGCTTGTATAAAGCCATTGAAAAAGCTGGGTTGAAGTCTGTTCAGACGCAAGTTGGCGACCGTTATGTTGTCGAAGAAATGCGGGCCAATGGCTATAATTTAGGTGGCGAACAGTCCGGCCATATTATCATGTCCGATTTCCACAATACTGGAGATGGCATGTTGACCGGGATCCAATTGCTGAACATCATGAAGCAATCAGGTCAGAAATTATCCGAGTTAGCGGCGCCGGTCAAGACTTACCCGCAACGACTGGTCAATATCAAAGTAACTGACAAGAAGAGCTGGCAAGATCATCCCACGATTATGTCGGCGATTGATACCGTTGAAAAAGAAATGAACGGCGATGGCCGCGTCTTAGTGCGCCCAAGTGGTACGGAATCCTTGCTCCGGGTCATGGCCGAAGCGCCAACTCAGGAATTGGTTGACAAATACGTTGATCAAATCGCCGATGTTGTCCGTAATGAAATCGGCGTGCAAGAATAGCAAGACAACAGGCCCTGGTTCTCACGATTGTTCGTTTCGCCAGCGCGGGTGCCGCGTTGAACTGACAAACGTGGGCGAGGGGTCCTCTGAATCAAGCACAACCAATCAACAGCTAGCGCTTAATAACAAGCCGCTAGCTGTTTTAATTTGGGTCTAGAATTTTTGGTGTTGAAAGATGATTTCACACCAGGGGTTCTGGCCTTTTTTTGCCTTAAATTTAGTTTCGCGGCGCGACTATTTTAACGATACCAATTATCTTAATTCAGATATACCAATTCGAAACATTTTCTTGACAACTTGATAATATAGCGATATTATTTCATTTGTTACCAAGATTTAACTTTAAAAATGATATATACCAATTATGAAAAGGTGATTAGACATGTGTGGAATTGTTGGAACGATCGGAACTGGGGCAACGACTCGGATTTTGTTAAAGGGACTTAATCGACTGGAATATCGCGGCTATGATTCCGCCGGTATCTACGTCAATGATCAAGATGGCCAAGATTATTTGGTTAAAACCGTTGGCAAGATCGCCGCGTTGGAGGCGGCAGTTGGCCCGCAAGTTCAAGGTCGGATTGGAATCGCCCATACACGTTGGGCCACTCATGGTCAGCCTAGCGTAGCCAACGCTCATCCGCAATTCTCCGGTTCGAAGCGTTTTTACTTGGTGCACAATGGGGTCATCAGTAACTTCGCTGCGCTGAAAGAACAATATTTAGCGGGTCAAACCTTCGCTAGTCAAACCGATACAGAAGTGATCGTCCAATTGATCGCGCACTTTGTTGAGGCGGAAGCCATGACTACTTTGGCCGCCTTCCAGAAAACGCTGAGCCTCTTGACCGGTTCCTACGCGCTGCAATTGATCGATCGCGAGGACCCGGAAGTCCTGTACGTCGCCAAAAACAAAAGCCCCCTGTTGATTGGATTGGCGGCAGGCTATAATGTGGTCACTTCTGACGCCTTGGCGACTTATGATTTGACCAATGATTACTTGGAGTTGCGTGATGGTGAAATGGCCTTGGTGCGGGCCAACGACGTGACGATTTTGGACCAGCAGGGTGACACTCAGGGTCGGGAACCAATCCAGATCAAAGTTGAGGCGGACGCCATTGGCAAAGGGACTTATCCGACGTTTATGTTGAAAGAGATCGATGAACAACCGGCGGTGATGCGGCGGATCAGTCAGCACTATTTACCCACTGATGAACCGATTGCCATCGATCCAGCCTTGATCCAACAAGTGGCTCAGGCTGATCGCCTTTACTTCGTGGCTGCCGGGACCAGCTACCATGCCAGTCTTGTGGGCAAACGATTATTTGAGCGTTATGCCCAGATCCCAGCCGAAGCCGGGGTTGCCAGTGAGTTTGGTTATCATTGGCCCTTACTTTCTGCCAAACCTTTCTTTATTTTCTTATCCCAAAGTGGGGAAACCGCCGATAGTCGCCAAGTCCTGGTTGAAGCCAAACGCCGGGGGTTGCCCACGCTGGTAATCACCAATGTCGCTAATTCGACCTTGGCACGAGAAGCTGATTACCATTTGCTCCTCCACGCCGGTCCCGAAATCGCTGTGGCCTCAACCAAGGCGTACACCGCTCAAATCGCGGTTGAAGCGGTTTTGGCTAAAGCGGTTGGGGAAAAGCGTCAACTTGCGGCGGCGCAAACCTTTGATTTGGCGGGGCAACTGGCCTTAGCCGCCAATGCGATGGATGAAATCACGGATAATCACCAGGCCTGGGATCAATTGGCCGCCGAATATCTGGGCAGCGCCACCGACGCCTTTTACTTGGGGCGCGGCATTGATTATGACGTTAGTTTGGAAGCGGCCTTGAAGTTGAAGGAAATCTCGTACGTTCATACGGAAGGTTTCGCAGCCGGCGAACTGAAGCACGGCACCATTGCCTTGATTGAACCCGGCGTGCCGGTGATCACCTTTATCACGGAGCAAGCGACCGCCGCTCATACCCGCGGAAACGTCCAGGAGGTCAAGGCTCGCGGCGGAAATGTGCTGGTGATTGCCAGTGAAGCCTGTCAACAAGCGGGGGACCAAATCGTGATTCCGACGTTAACTGACGAGTTGATGCCGCTGGTGACGGTGGTGTGCGGCCAATTGCTGGCTTACTATGCCACATTACAGCGAGGCTTGAATGTGGATCAACCGCGGAATCTCGCTAAGAGTGTGACGGTCGAGTAATTTTTTCAAATTGATTTTAGAAACTGACTTTCTTAACAGCTTCTGTTCTTAATTCCAAGTCTGCTGGCAGATTTGTCGGATTGAGAACGGAGGCTGTTTTGACACTAATGCCAAACTGCTATCGTTGCGCAGACTGGTGTGATGGCACTTAATCAGGACGTTGGTCGCCATCGCGGGTCAGCCGCAAGTCCCTCAGTAAAATCGGGCCAAAATAGGACTGTACTTTTTGCTGACTTTTAGTAAAATAAGACTAAACGATGAAAAGCAGGGCAACCATGAAAACAGCCATTTTAACAGACAGCGCTTCGTATCTGACGCCAATGGAAGCAGCCGCGATGAACGTCAAAATGTTACCAATCACGGTCATTTTCGGTGAGGAACAATATTTAGAAAATGTCAGCATTACCGCGCCTGATTTCTATCAGCGCCTCCATCAAGAAACCAAGTTGCCAACCACGGCGCAAATTACCATGCACCAAATGCAAACCGCCTTCGATGAGTTGACCGCGGCTGGCTATGATGAAGTGATCTGTATCAATTTGTCCAGTGGCATTACCACGTTCTTCGAAAACTTGTCCCGCTATGCGCAAACGGTCACGACGATCAAAGTTTATCCCTTCGATTCGCTGATCGCCAGCGCTGGTGAGGCAGACTTGGTGCGGTATGCCCAGTCCTTAGTGGATCAAGGTGAGCACGCGTCAACAATCATGCCTAAACTGACTGCGTTGCGTGCAACGTTGGGCGTGGATTTTGCGGTGGATAATTTGAAACATTTATTGCGAACCGGTCGCGTTTCCAATGCCAGCGCCTTTTTGGGCGGGCTGTTACAGGTGAAGCCGATCTTGCAATTTGATGAAGCCGGCAAAATCGTCGCGGTCGCGAAAGAACGAACGATGCGCCGGGCCTTGCAACATGCGCTGCAGGATTTAACTGACGCCCAGGCCGCCGCGAATTATCCGCTGCAAGTCACGGTGATCGATGGTAATGCGCCAGAGACATCCGCGCAATGGCAGGCGCAAGTTGCCCAAGCTTTTCCCCAAATGCGGGTCTTGACTAGTCATATTGGCCCCACGATCGGCGTGCATACAGGTGAAGGCGTCATGGGACTCTTGTGGTCGCGAGATTGGCGAACAGAAGCGGCCAGCTTAGGCCAGGAGGCGGAAGCATGATTGGTTATCAAATTGATGCCGAGCTTTATTTAGCTTTGCCCCGGGCTCAAGACGCCAGCACGCTGACGGCGTTGATTCGCAACAATTGCGCTTATTTGAGTCAGTGGCTGAATTGGCCGGCAGGGACGACCTTGGTGACGGAACAACAGGTGATCCAACAAAGCCGCCGTGATTTTGGCACCGATAAGAGTTTGGTTTTAGCGATTTGGTGGCGCCAACAAATTGTGGGGATGATCAGCTTCAACGGCTTTCGCGCCGATGGTAAAATCAGCGACGTCGGTTACTGGCTCGGCCAAGAATTCCAAGGGCAGGGCATTATGCATCGCGCGCTGCTGGCGTTAGTGCAGATCGGCTTTACAGACTATCAGCTGGAAAAAATCGTGATCCATGCGGGCGTTGGCAATCAGCCCAGTAACGCTGTTGCTAGGAACGCCGGCTTCAAATTTGACGGTATGCTTCGTCATGACGAATTCTTGACCAGTCAAGGTTGGATCGATCTCAATTCTTATAGTTTGTTGCGGCAGGAATGGTTGGCCCAACAATCGAACACGGCGCCAGCGAACGCGGACCAACCAATTGGACAACAATTGGTAGCGAACCAAGAAAATATAAATCAATTGGACGTCAATCAAACGAATGTGGACCAATCAGAGCTGGACCAGCCGCAATGAGATACCCGCAAGTCAAACTGGCGGTTTTCCAAACACGCCCGAATCGTTTTATTGCCAATTGTCAACTGGACGATCAACCAGTGGTCGCTCACGTCAAAAACACGGGCAAGTGCCGCGAACTGTTGCTCCCTGGCGCCACCGTTGCCTTGACCTACTGTCCTGGTCCTCAACGTAAAACGGATTACGATCTGATCGCGGTCCTGCACGCGGGGCGCTGGATCAATCTTGACTCCCAAATCCCGAATGATTTGGCGGCGGCTGGCGTGCGCCGTGGTTTGATCACCTTGCCAGGCATGGCTCCAGTCGCCGTGGTTCGTCGAGAAGTGGTCTTCCAAGATTCGCGGTTGGATCTAGCTGGGACTAGCCGCGACAATGAGGCTTTCTTCGTTGAGGTCAAAGGGGTGACCTTACTCAATGGCGAGCTGGCCGCCTTTCCTGATGCGGTGACGACCAGAGGATTGAAACACGTTCACACCTTAATGGCTGCCCAACGAGCCGGCTATCAGGCCTATCTGCTGTTTATCGTGCAGGCGGCCGGGATTACGACTATGACGATCAATCGGCGCTTGCAACCAGAATTGGCCACGGCGATTGCTGCGGCGCAGGCCATTGGCGTTCAGGTTTTAGTTTACGGCTGTCAGGTGACCGCAGATTCGATTGAGGTGGCCGAGCCGTTACGCTTCTCACTGGATGCTGATTTTGTTTTGCCGGAATAGTTTGGGTGTTTGCCGATTTTTTCGAAAAAAATGGCGTTCTGTTGTCAAATTTACGCTTGATTGCAGGTGTGGTAGGTATTGCGCGTGGGCGCAACCGGCTGGGACTGCTGATGCGGACTGGAACGTGGTGGGCGTCGTTTGAAGCCAATCCGCAAAGTGCGCGGCTTGTCTTCAAATCGAGCCTTGTCCTAAGCGGCAAAGCCGCCAAGGACAATTTCACCACTGAGCCGCGCAGTCCCAGCCGGTTGCTAGGCAGAATTGAGCCTATCTGCAATCGAAGTTGGGTATCTGACGAAGTGTTTTTGCGAGCTAGCGGTCAAACAATTGCCCGCTTTTGAGGTGGTACGGCAATGCCAACGGATTTGGATTAGGAGGTCGGGACACTTTGCATAGACCGAACATCTCTACTTGTTTTCTTAATAATCTTCGGTGAAAACCGATCAATTCAGTTGATTCACCGAGAACTAGCTAAGTTCCTCAGGCAGACTGTACTGGTGTCGCCAATTCAAAGCTGGTGACCACTAGCCATGGTCGTCAATTACGTGGTTCCCCATCAATTGACGATAGATTGCCAAGTGGCGTGAGCGCTCAAACGGCTGTTAAAACGTTGAGCGGCTGGAGCGGAGAAATTCGGGGTGAGATCGCCGTGAAATTGTCCTTGGCGGCTTTGCCGCTTAGGACAAGGCCTGATTTTGAGACAAGCCGCGCACTTTGCGGATTAGCTCAAAACAGCGCCCACAGCGAGCTCACCCCGAATTTCGCAGCGCAAGCTGCGGCCAATCTGCTTTCTTATCTCGAGAAATGATAAATAAATTAAAAAGTACTTGACTTTTATCATTCAAGCCAGTATTCTTAAAGACATCTTAATAAACTGTTGGAGTGATCGTTATGTTAAGCAACGCGACCTGTCAACAATTGAATAGAAATTATTACTACGCCTATTATGGATAGCGGGTTGCACCGTCAGGATGCAAGCCGCGCGCAGGTTTGTATCCGTGATGGTCGTAGCTTTTAGTGAGACTAAGCTAACCACATGGATGAGATGGATTCCATGTGGTTTTTCTTTGGACGTTTACCTTAGCGGGACGTTTTCAACCAGCCACAAGAATCTTTCTTGTGACTGGTTTTTTTGTCCGTAGGGAATTGGAGGAGCACATGCGTAAACGAACATTGTTTATCTTGCTGGGATTGTTATTGGTTTTGGTTTTTGGGACTGATTATTACAGCAAGCAGCAAACTGATGATGGCAAAGTCCACGTCGGTATTTTGCAATTAATGGATCAAAGCGCCTTGGACCAAGCACGAAAAGGGTTCATCGCCGAATTGAAAAAAGAAGGGTATTCGCAAGACAAAAATTTGGTGATCGATTATGTCAATGCCCAGGGTGATCAGGCCAACTTGCGGGCAATGAGCGAGCGGTTGATCAATCACCATAATGATTTGAATTTAGCGATCGCTACACCGGCGGCTCAGGCGTTGTTGGCAGTGGATCAGAAAACGCCGTTGTTGTTTACCGCGATCACCGATCCAGTCGATGCTGGCTTGGTTAAGTCCTTTGCCCATCCGGACAAGAATGTGACCGGGGTGACCGATAGCGTGCCGGTCAGTGAGCAAATCGCTTTGCTTCAGAAAATGTTTCCTCAAGCGAAAACGGTTGGTTTGCTCTACAACGCGGCGGAACCGAATTCGGTGATCCAGATCAAGGAAGCTCAGAAAGTTTTGCAAAGCGCTGGTCTGAAAGTGGTCGCCCGGACGGTGGCCACCACCAACGATGTGGAACAGGCGGCGACCAGCTTGGCCCGTCAAGTCGATGTGATGTACCTGCCTGCCGATAATGTTTTGACGGCGGCGATGGCCTTGATGGGGAAGGTGTCGGAGAAGACGAAAACACCGGTGATCCCCGCGACCACGCCGATGGTGCAATTGGGTGGTGTTGCGACCCAAGGGATCAATTACTATCAATTGGGTCAACAGACGGCGCAAATGGCGGTCAAGATCTTGAAAGGTAAGCAGATCAGCCAATTACCGGTGGAGAAGCCGGCCAAGAGTTTCCTGAGTTTCAACAAGAAATTGGCCGCTGTTTTCAAGATCGATCCGGCGAAATTTGGCAAATAACCACGCCGCTTCGCAATCAAATGATGAATCAGCTTAACGTGTAATAACTTGATTTTAGCCGTTTTACCGGTAGCTTGACCAAGTTTGATCTTGGTCGCACCCGTCCACGTGAATGGCCAGATCATCAATTAAGAAAGTAGGTTGGGAAAAATGGATTTATTGATTTCAAGTTTATCCTTGGGGCTTTTATGGTCGATCATGGCGATCGGCGTTTACTTAACATTTCGAATTTTAGATATTGCGGATATGACCGCAGAAGGTAGCTTTCCGCTCGGCGCGGCGATCACCGCCCGGCAGATCGTGGCCGGGGCAAATC
The DNA here is from genome assembly GCF_054785215.1 of Lapidilactobacillus salsurivasis. NCBI lineage: Bacteria > Bacillati > Bacillota > Bacilli > Lactobacillales > Lactobacillaceae > Lapidilactobacillus > Lapidilactobacillus salsurivasis. The sequence goes on from NZ_BAAABI010000004.1 coordinate 152,139, forward strand.
CGTGGCTAGCGACCTTATCCGGTTTTCTCGCCGGTTGTTTGGCGGGACTGATCTCTGGATTTATGCACACCAAACTGAAGATTCCGGCGTTATTGACGGGTATCCTGACCCTGACCGGCTTATATTCAGTGAATTTGTTGATCATGGGTCAATCCAATATTTCTTTGTTGGGTCGGGTCAAAACCGTGATCAGTTTGTTGCCAGACATGAGTACTTCCAGCGCGGCGATTCTGATCGGCGTGGTGGTATTGGCCTTGGTGATCGGCTTGTTGGTGGTCTTCTTCAATACTGAAGTTGGTCTAGCCGCGCGGGCAGTGGGCAACAACGAGGAAATGAGCGCCGCCAATGGGATCAATGCAGACAATATGAAAATCATCATCTACATGATCTCCAATGGGCTAATTGCTTTGGCAGGGAGTCTGATGGCCCAGATCAATGGCTACGCCGATAGCAGCATGGGGATCGGGACCATCGTGATCGCCTTGGCCGCGATCATTATCGCCGAGGTGCTGGTCGCCAATCTATCCTTCGGGATGCGCTTGGTTACCATCGTGGGCGGCGCGATCATTTACCGCTTGATCATCGCCTTAGTCCTGCAATGGGGCGTTGATCCTAACAACTTACGCCTGTTCTACGCTTTGATGTTGGCCTTGTTCTTGTCTGTGCCGCTGTTACAGAAACGAATCGGCCAACGCCGGCGTCGCCAGAAAAATATCGCTGAAATGGAGGCAGATCAAGATGACTAACGCATTAGAATTACGCAAATTACATCAATTTTTCAACCAGGGGACGGTCAATGAACGTCACGTCCTCAAGGGAATCGATTTAAAGTTGGCGCCGGGAGAATTTGTAGCGGTGATCGGCGGTAATGGCGCCGGCAAGTCAACCCTCCTGAATAGCATTGCCGGCAGTTTGCCGGTGGATCAAGGCCAAGTCAAGATTGAAGGCGAAGATGTCACTTATGAAACGGTGGCTAAGCGCGCGCGCTTGATCGGCCGTGTTTTTCAGGATCCACAAATGGGCACTGCCCCACTGTTGACCGTTGAAGAAAATCTATCTTTAGCTCTTTTACGAGGGCAGAAGCGCAATTGCTGGTCTTTTGGCGTCAAAAAGAAACAACGGCAGTTTTTGCAAGAACAGTTGGCCTTGTTGAATCTGGGCCTGGAAGATCGTTTGAGCGCTGAGATCGGCTTGCTTTCCGGCGGCCAGCGTCAAGCCATCACCTTACTGATGGCCACCTTACAGAACCCGGCGTTGTTATTGTTGGATGAACATACCGCCGCTTTGGATCCGCAAACCAGCCAAATCGTCATGACTTTGACGGCACAGTTGGTTGCGGAGAAGCAACTAACGACGTTGATGATCACCCATAATATGGCCGATGCCTTGAAATTCGGTAACCGCCTGATCATGTTGGATCAGGGGCAAATCGCCATTGACGTGGCTGGCGCCGAGAAAGCCCAGCTGACCGTGCCCGACCTGTTGGCCCTCTTCAAGCACAAAAGTGGCCAGGACCTGACCGACGATCGGGTCTTACTGAGTTAGGCCACTGTTAGACAATCAAAAACGCGATCCTCCCGGATCCGCTAAGCTTGTGAGCGGATCAGGTTGGGGAATCGCGTTTTTTTTGGTCTGTTTTTGTTGGCCTGTTTCATTCGGGTGAGTCGATCGCATCTAGGTGCTGGCCAACCGCGGCGGCTAGGACGTGGTCAGTGCCAAGCTGCCGGCAATGATTCGTTTGGCCGCTTGGGCGACGCTGGGCCAGTTTATTTGACCTCAATCAAGCCAGAGCTGGTGTGGGCGGTCAATTTAAAGGTGGGGTCGGCCCCTAACTGGCCATGTTGCTGGTGGCGGGTGCGCGGCGTTTCATAAAGCGCTGCTTCGGGCAAGACCAATTGACCAGAGCGGTTATTCAGGTGGAAGTAGTAATGACTGGTTTGGGGGAAACGAATTTTGAGCCAGCCACTCTGGTTGATACAGGTTAGATCAGTCGCGATCTGGGTAAAACTTAGATTCACGTTGCCGCTAGTGTTCTCAAAATGACCGCCACCTGACAGGTGCTGCCCGTTGATTTCTCCAGAACGGGCGTAGAGATGGAAACGCTGGGCTGTCAACTGATCGGCGCTAATATTGCCACTGGTACATTCTAGATTGATTTCGGCGGCCTGCAGTTCAGTCGTCGTCAGGATGCCACTTTTGGCCAGGATGCTGATCATGCCATCGGTGCCACGACCCTGTCCCTGACTGAAGTGAATTCGGCCGCTGGTGGTCTGCAGGGTCAACTGTTGTCCTTGCAAATCGTGGGCGTTGATCTGGCCACTTTTGGTCTGTAAATGGATTTGATCCAGCTGCAAATTACGGGTGCGAATCGCGCCACTGGTGGTACTCGCTTCTAGAATATAATGTCCCGCCAGATCTACCAAGTGCAGGCTGCCAGTCTTGTTACTCAAATAGACGAAGCCGGTGTAATCTGCCGGCACGATGATCTCAACGTGAATCCGTAGGAATGCCAAGGGAACCCGTGCTGGTTGAATCAGCTTGAGCTTATCACCTTCGTTTTTGCCACTGAGGTAGGTGTTGGGGCGCGCCAAGTTGCAGTACTCATTGACCACTAGATCGGCGCCCGCTGCCCCAGGAAGCAAGCTGATCTTCGCTTGACGGTAGCTGATAATGATTTGATTCAAATGGTCGCAGGAGAACTTGGAACTGTTGACTAGTTTCAAGGCGAGAAAGTGATCGTAAAGTTGGCCTAAGCGGCGATGATCCACCGTTTTCTCATTATCGGTCACTGCTTGGAGAATCTCATCAAGGTCAGGTAAATTGGCCAGCGTCTCTTGGATCGCGGCGGGTTGATCTTGACCTTGGCAGATTTTATCGGCGACGGTTTCATTTAGATCAATCAGCAAATTGCGATAAATTTCTTCTGTTTCTGGCGTTGTCGGGAATTTCTGGAAATGTTGTTGTAAGGCGGTCCGAATTTCAGGAAACATTTCGGTCTTCCTTTCCGTGATTTGAGCGAACGTCAACTTAATGCTAAAATAATAAAACGTTCGTTAATCGTAATGCTCTTATTTTAGCATATAATGACTGAAATTATTGTTGAAAGTCACTGGCACTTTTCTTAAGCGCCACAACAAATCTCAAGTTTGCGTTGAGCAGGAGGTACAGATCTTTGTCACGTCGTGGTGAAAGACTTTTTTTAGGATTAACGTTAATGGTGATGCTCATTTTGTTTATCAGTTCGGCGATGACTTATTCGCAACAAACGCTAGTGCCCACGCTGAATGGGCACCGCTTCGATTGGCTGGCTAGCTGGGTCAAAGATTGGTCTGTGACCTATGCGGGCAGAACTCATTCGGTGCAAGTAGATGGGTCGGCGGCCTTTATCGAATTTTTATTGCGGAAGACCGCCCATTTCGGTAGTTATTTGTTGCTGGGTGGTTTCGCCTATCTGGGCTTAAGTCGGCAACTTCCCCGGCCGGTGTTTCGCCTGCCGGTGACTTGGTTGGCGACGACTGGCTACGCGGCGACCGACGAGTTTCATCAATCACTGACCGGTGAACGGAGCCCGCTGATCCAAGATGTCATGCTGGACGCCACGGGCGCGCTTTGTGGGATTCTCCTGTGCGCTTTGATTTGGGCGCTGGTGCAACAACGCCGGCAGCGACGCCAAGGTTTGGCGCAACCAATGAGACGATTGAAATAGTAACAGCCACGGGCGTTGGCGATCGTTAGTCAAACTCAACGGCCAGACCCGATTTTGTGATTTGATCATTTAGGCTGGCAAAGAGGTCCGAAACTGATCAAATTCCGATGCAGAAGTCGGCGCGCTATTGCGGCGGGCCCGTTTTTTTGGTATGATAGGAAAGGTTTTTACCAAGTTTGTAGATGAAAGAAGGAGAAGCGAATGTCAGGACATTCAAAATGGCACAATATCCAAGGCCGCAAGAATGCGCAAGACTCTAAGCGGGGCAAAATTTTCCAAAAATTGTCACGTGAACTATATATGGCTGCAAAGAGTGGTGATCCTGATCCCGCGAACAACCCTTCATTACGCTTGGTGATGGATAAGGCGCGGGCAGCAAACATGCCGAAAGATAATATTGAACGTGCAGTCAAGAAGGCCCAAGGTGGCGACGGCGCTAACTACGAAGAAGTCACTTATGAAGGCTATGCCCCAGGTGGTGTCGCTATTCTGGTCGAAGCGTTAACGGACAACAAGAACCGGACCGCTTCCTCAGTACGGGTAGCGTTTACTCGGAATGGTGGCAACTTAGGCGCGACTGGTTCAGTTAGTTACATGTTTGATCGTCGCGGCTACATCGCTATTGATCGGACAACCACCGACGCGGATGAAGATCAGATGTTGGAAGATGTGATGGACGCTGGCGGCGATGACTTGCAAACGTCTGATGATGTTTACGAGATTTACACCGACGCGAAGGAATTCGCAGCTGTTCGGGATGCTTTGGAGAAGAAGGGGTATCAGTTGGCGAACGCGGAATTGACCATGATCCCGCAAAACACCACCCCAGTTCCCGCGGATAAAATTGAACAATTTGAACGAATGATCGATGTTTTGGAAGACGACGATGATATTCAAGAAGTTTATCACGCCGGCGAATTACCAGACGAAGATTAAAACTAGCTAACCCTGGCACTTCTAAGAAAGGCCGAGCCCCCAATTTGGGACTCGGCCTTTTTGTGTCCCTTTTTATAGCCATTCCCGGTTGAGCAGGCCTGGGCACCATCGGTTTTCGGGGACCAAGCAAAAGTTTCAAGCGTAAATAAAAAAATTAGCGCTTCGTCGCGTATTTAAGGTCAAGGAGGTGAGAAGATGATTGCCGATCAAGCTTATGACTTGCTTCAACAGGCGGCGCAGCGTGGTGATAATGACTTGTTTTTGAAGCCAATTGTGATGGGCTGGTTGATTTACGGACGTCAAACCGGGCAAAGTGTTTTTGTGATGCAATTGGATCTAGCTCAGGGGCAGGCATTGATCAACTATTTCAAGTTCAATGCCCAAATGGATCTTAGTGAGCAACGCCGACCACAAATCGGTGCTTGGCATTATCAAGAGCAACGGCTGACCTTGGATCTGCGCTTGACAAGTGTGGCCGATTTTCAAAATCGGGAATGCCTGGTGATCCGGTTACTTTATCCGATTCGCGCTGATGGTCACTTTATCAATGAACAGCGGTTTCAAATATTGCGCGGGCAGTTGCTTCAGCGGGGCCTATTTCTTTTCTCGGGGCCGACTGGTTCTGGGAAAACGACTTTGCTGTACCAATTGGCCCAACAATTGGCGCAATCACAAATGGTTTTGGCTATTGAAGATCCCACCGAAATCAATGCGCCGGAGATCACCCAGCTACAGGTCAATGATTTGGCAGAGATGGATTATCAAGCCCTTTTGAAAATCAGCTTGCGCCTCCGTCCCGATATTTTGGTCATTGGCGAGATCCGTGACGCTCAGACAGCCGCAATCGCCGTTCAGGCCGCGTTAAGCGGGCATACTGTCTTGGCGACGATCCATGCTCGCAGCGCACCAGGGACATTATTGCGTTTGGCAGACTTGGGTGTTGCACCAGCCACGATTGCCAGCGTCGTCACGGTTGCTAGTTATCAACGGTTAGTCCCTTTGATCGATGGGAACTTAGCAGTTGGCTTGGATCTGATGACAGCATCCTTGATCCAGCAATGGGTCAAGGATCAGAATCACCATGTCGATCAATGGGAGGTGTGGCAAAATGATTTACAGCAAGCCTGCGAACAAAACCGAATCACTTCAACCGTTTATCAGCAGTTCGCCTGTGGTTAAGCAACGATTAAAACCGCAACAGCTGATCGACTTTTTGGATCTTAGTGGCCAACTATTGGCAAACGGATTCAACGAAGCCGCGATTTTCCAAATGGCCTACGATTTGAAATTGCTATCACTAACGCAATATCAGGCTGCTCAGAGTCAACTCGCCAACGGAGCCGACTATGGCCAAGCTTTGGCCCAGATCTGCAGTGATCAAGAATTATTGATGCAGGTGACGCTGGCAGCGCAACAGGGGAACTTGACCGTTTGTTGCCAAGAGAACAGTAAATTATTGCGTAGCCGGCAACAACAATTACGCCAATTACGGCAACTCTTGACCTATCCCTTATTATTGCTGGCGATGTTGTTGGTCATGGCAGCTTTTGTTCGGTTCTACTTACGCCCCCAGATCCTGCAGTTGGTGCCGGAGAATCAACAGGCTCAGGGGTTGGGGGTTTACGGTTGGGTGATTTTCGTTGGCCTGATCCTGGTGGGATTGTGCGCTTGGTTGAGGTGGCGGCGCCGATCACGTTTGCAACAACTTCGTCGACGTTTGCGTTGGCCGATCCTAGGCAAGGTTTGGCGAGATTATACCGATTACTTGCTTTACACCGATCTGGCCCAGCTGATAGCTAGTGGGCTACCATTGCAAGATATTCTGACTTTATTGATCACCACGGTTCCCCAGTCCCTACAAGGGCAAGTGGCCGCGTTAGTTCAGCTGAAGTTGCAAGCAGGCCAGCCACTGGCGACCGTCATTCAAGAAGAACCCTTGTTGCCCCGGAAGCTCACCTTATTGCTGGCACAAAGCCGCCCCCGTGCTTTCCAGGGGGCCGCGCTGAAAACACTGGCCCAGCAAAGTTACCAGCGGCTCGATCAACGCTTACAACATCTGATCGATCAAGTTCAACCGCTCTTATTCGTGGTGATTGCATTGATGATCACCCGTTTGTATTTACAAATTCTCTTACCGATGTATCACATGATGAAAGGATTTTAACAATGAAGAAGATGGACCTACATTTATCCCGCCGCCAGCAAAAGCGATCAGGCTTTACTTTGATTGAAATTTCTCTGGTTTTGTTAATTATCGGCCTGCTGTTACTTATCATGATTCCGAATCTCAATCAGCAGAAGAAGATGGCCGAGCAACGAACTGACGCGGCATTTGTAACTAATATGAACACCCAAGTGACCTTGTACCAAAATGATGAGCAGGAGGCACCAGTCAGCTGGTCCTCCTTGGCTAAGGCAGGTTTGATCAGTTCGAAACAGCAAAAAAAGGCGGAACAGATGAAATTGACGATTCGCACGGATGAGTCAGGTAATTATTGTGTGGAGACAGAATAAGAACAGTTGTCAAGCCGCGTTCACTTTAGCTGAAATCAGTCTAGTGCTATTTTTGATCAGTGCGGGGTTGATCATTGGTGGTTATTTTTGTCGGCCAAATTGGGATGAACTCCTTGAACGGGCAGCCTTCCAACGCTTTCAAGACGCCTATGAACAGGCCTTTGACTATAGTTTGGCTCACCGTGAGGACGTTACCATGATGATCGACGAGCCAGGTAAACAAGTTGTTTTCGAGGCAGCGGCCTGGCGCCAACCGCATTGTGTACATTATCCCGCAACCGTAATGATCGAAAAGAACTGGACCAAACGGATGTTGATCAGTCAAGGACGGGTCAAATCACCAAATACGATTCGTTGGCGTGGTCAATATTGCCAGTATGATCTCAAACCACAAATGCGCTGGGGGCGATTGAAAATTGATCGGAAATAGCCAGTATCCTCGCCGACAAACGAATCATAAAGTGGTGTGTTCTCAGAAAAACGCCGGATTTATCTTGTGGGAAACTGTCGTGGACTTGATTGTGGTTATCTTGATCAGCTTTTTCTTATTTGAAACGATCACGGTCGATCAACGGCAACTTAATCAATTGCAGGCCACGAACCAAAGATTGATCGAGGAGAATAATGAACTCAAACAAACTTGGGCAGTCCAACAGCCCCAAACGCAATTTGATCCGGAAGATTCTGAATAAACAGTGTGCTGGGTTCACCTTAGCCGAAGTAACGGCCAGCCTATTCATTATGCTGCTGACCTGTCAGTTATTAGTGGGCAACTTACAATTATGTCGGATCGGCGCACAACTGGTCCAAACAGGTCAGCAGGCGCCCACCGAGGTAGGCTTGCTCCAACTGGAAGAAACGCTTCAGGAAATGACGATCGATTGGTCTTGCAGCACGAAAACCAAGTTATTGCTGGTCGATCAACAAGGTAAACGGTTCTATTTGTCACATAAATTGGAAAAGCCTAAAAGCGCCAGTTATCGTGATGTTCTGCTGTCGGCGGAAGATGGTGCGGGCTACATGCCTTTGTTACAACGAGTGTTGCGGATCAGCTGGGACTATCAAGCGCCACTCCTGACTTTGGATTTGAAAATGATGGATGAGAAGCAGACAACCTATCACCGCTGTTATTTAATCTGGCCGAACCAGCGCCCAACCAAAAATGAGGCGAACGCCGCTGATACCAGTCCTGAAGATGTCAGTGACAAGCACCAGAAAATTGAAGACCAGCGAGACATGAGTGAGGTGACAGATGGATCCAACTAACTTTTGCAGGCGGAAACGTGCTGGTAGTATTACGTTATTAACTTTGACGATTCTAACCTTTGATCTCCTCTTGATCGGATTGTTCCAAAGTTATTACAGCCAGCGCGTGACCCATTATCAGAATCAAAACTTTTATTATCAACAGCAAAATCAACAATTACGGCGTCAACTCAAGTAAGTTCACCGCCATTGGTTGCCCGATCTGAACTAGACCACGCTTGCGATTCGTCTGAAAATGCTTGCATATCCGTGACGATATCGGTAAAATGGCAACTAGGTTCATCATTGATTGGAGTGACGGGATGACGGCGAATTTGGATCAAATCGAGAAAACGTATCAGCAGATTGATTCTGCTGTGGCACTGTTACGATCAGCGTTGAATTCTGACTATCTAACTGCTTTGACAGAAACATTGAGTAATCTGCTCCAGCATCAAGTTCATGTGGAAAATGGTGCTCCCAACGCTGAAACGGTTGCTGACTTAGAGGCAAAGTATGCCCAGATCGAATGGGTCTCCTTATCGGCAGCACAACGGCTAGAACTCAGTCAGTTATTATTGTTCCGACGCCAGCAACAAGACCATCCACAGGCCAACTTCCAAGCGACGCCAAATGCGATCGGCTTGTTGATTAGCTTGTTGTTGGTGACCTTCATGAAGCAAGACACCCCGGCCTTATCGATCGTGGATCCTACGGTTGGCTCGGGCAGTTTGCTGTTCACGTTACGGCAGCAACTGCGGTTTCGTGTTCCTGAGGTCAGGTTAGTGGGGCTGGATAATGATGATGATCTGTTGGCGCTAGCGGCGGTGTTAAGTGAGTTTCTTCCTAGCGACTTGGCTCTGATGCATCAAGATGCGTTGATGCCTTGGTTATTGGATCGTGCCCCTGATGTGGTTGTTGCGGATTTGCCGGTGGGGTATTATCCGGTGGATTCACGGGCGCAAGCTTATGACCTGCATGCAAAAAGTGGCCATTCTTTTGCCCATTTCTTGCTGATCGAGCAAAGCATCAAAATGTTAGCTCCTGGCGGGTGGGGGATCTTTGTGGTCCCAGCGAACCTGTTTAATAGTGCGGGTGCCCTAGATCTGTTGGGTTGGCTGACCAAACACGCTTATTTACAGGCGTCTTTGAGTTTAGCGAACACGACTTTCCAAAATCAGCAGGCTGAAAAGGCATTGATCGTCTTGCAAAAACACGGCGATGATGCGCAGCAGGCCAAGGAAGTTTTGATAGCCAAAGTTCCAGATTTAAATAAAGTTACTGCCGTTCAGCATTTCTCACAGGAGTTGCAAGGCTGGGCGCGGGATAATTTATAGAGGAGATTGACAAATGGTTAAGATTTTAGCGGTAAATGCGGGAAGTTCGACACTAAAGTGGAAGCTCTTCGAAATGCCTCAGGAAACGGAAATCGCTTCGGGCATGGTCGATCGTTTAGGCCTTCCAGGTTCGACGTTCGCAGTGAAATTCAATGGTACGAAAACAAAAGACGAGATCGATATTCCCGATCAAGAAAAGGCAGTTAGTTTGTTGCTGCAACGCTTGACGGATTCGGGAATCATCGCTGACCTGACCGAAATCAAAGGTGTTGGTCACCGAATCGTTGCTGGCGGTGAATTTTTTAAAGAGTCTGCTGAAGTCACCCCAGAGAATCTACAAAAGATCATTGAATTATCTGCCTATGCGCCATTGCATAATCCTAATGAGGCCAAGGGAATCCAAGCATTCCAGCATAATTTACCACATGCCAAGCAGGTTGCTGTTTTTGACACTTCTTTCCATACGTCAATGCCAGAAGTCAATTACCTTTACAGCGTGCCGATGGATTACTATCACAAATATGGTGCTCGGAAATATGGAGCGCACGGAACTAGTCACCGCTATGTTTCACAACGAGCGGCGGAAATTCTGGGCGTGCCTTTGAAGAGCCAGCGGATGATCACCATGCATTTAGGCAGTGGTGTTTCGATCACCGCCATTAAAGATGGTAAATCATTTGATACATCAATGGGCTTCACACCGCTGGCAGGTGTGACGATGAGTACACGCTCCGGCGATATTGACGCTTCTCTAGTTGCATTCTTAATGAAGAAACTCTCAATTACGGATCCCGATGAGATGATCGACATCCTTAATAAGAAATCTGGTTTGCTGGGCATTTCGGGGCTGTCTCCTGATATGCGTGATTTACTTGATACCAGAGCTGAGCGTCCAGAATCACAGTTGGCGATTGATATTTTCGTTAACCGCATTGTTCGTTATGTTGGACAATACGTGGCTGAAATGGGTGGCGTCGATACTTTGGTCTTCACCGCCGGGATGGGCGAAGGCTCGATTCCAGTTCGGAAGATGATTGTCGATAGTCTTGGCTTTATCGGTGCGAAGCTGGATGAGGAAGCTAACAAAGTTCAAGCCGTTGAACGGGTGATTTCAGCACCGGATTCAAAGGTCAAGGTACTGATCGTGCCAACGAATGAAGAGCTGATGATCGTTCGCGATGTGATCAAATTGACGAATCTAGCGTAGACAATCGAGTGACAACAATACTGAGGGCGGCACTGACCGCCCTTTTTTTGCTAAGAATGATTGTTTGGGAGGTGGCGTGATGGCAGTAGGTTATTTGTGGTTAGCGATCGTGATCGGAATTTTCGACTTGGTTGCCTTGGCCACGAACTGGTTCTTCTTGGAGATCCATGCAGGTTGGTCAATGGTCCGCTTGATCATTGGCGGGATCCTAGCCGTGGGACTCACGATTTTGAATTTACGCTTGTCGGCGACCACTGATGCGGTCCAGCACCTGGTTTTGGCGATTTTCGCGTTGACCGCACTGCTTTGGGCCGTGATTCGGAAGGGGTTGGGCAAGCGCTATGTTTTGACCTCTTTAAGTACTAACGGCCTCAAGGACTGGCGGGCCTTTAGTGATTTCCGGATTGAAACGGATACGGCCGATCGCACGCTTCTCACGTTGATCGACTTCGGTCAGCGCGAGTATCAGCTCAAGTTGATGGCCACCGAGGCGGAAGTTCGGGACTTCGTGACAGCACACATTAATCAGCAATCATCATGAACAGCAACAATGGAGTGGAAAAAATGGCAATTGAACAACGAAAGCAACGTATTTTTTATGGCCGTTGGTGGCAAGGTAGCAATCAGGCGACCCGAGATGGCGAATTGAACAATGAAATCGAGAAATTTCTGGCTCAATACCCTGATCTGACTCAGTTTACTGGGATTGCTTTTCATGATATCCCAGGTGGTCTCCGCTACTTTATTGGTTCGGAAAACTTGGGGATCGGTGAGGCTTTCACTTTGATCGCCGATGATTACTGGATCGAACCGGTGAAGAACGGTCGGGTGAAGCCGGTTTATCAGCGGATCCAGCGAGCGTTTAAAACAGATGATCTATCCGTGATCATTGAACCACTGGCTAATAGTACTGATTTCTTACCGATCAAGATCGAGAATTACCAGGTCGATGAAGAAACCGGTGAATTTCAGGTGGTCCAAGTGGAGATCCCGATCGATCCCAAACACTGATTTATATTCTCAATAATCTAACTGCGAAATCGTTTCTTTTTCAATTGGGCCAAAGCGCCTGATTGTTTTGAGAAACGATTTTTTGCGTGGGCGGATCCGGGCACCAACTAACGGCAACAAGCGAGAAGCTAACGATTAAGGGTTTATTAAGAATGTTCACAAAGATTAAGACTAGCTTGATAATAACAAGATAAGGAATAAAATAAGAAATGAAAGCGCGTTCAACTATTCGGGAGGCTTGGGCGAATGGACAAGGATGTGGTGTTGTGTGGCAATCGAATCATCATTCTGATCATTGATCTGCTATTTGCCGGTCTGTTGGCTGTGACCTTAGTTTTGTACCAAGCTGATTTCCAAACGACGAATCGCTGGCTCCTGTTGTTGACGCTACATCCGCCGCTGTTGTTCGGCTTGCTACTCTTCTTTGACTTGGGTGGATTATTGGTGATTTATCACCTGAGTGAACAAACGCGAGTTGAGCGGCGGTTGCGCGTTATTCTGGGGGCGACCGCGGCAAGTGTCAACGGCTTGCCACTAGTTGATTTAAGCATCATCGGGGCGGCGGCCGGTATCCTTGGTTTGGGCGGGTGGTTCGCGTTGGCGTCGCGAACTTGCTCGATTAGCTTAGTTGGTTGGTTTGCGCTGATTTTGGGTCTCTTTGTCGGGCAACAAGTTGCGCTTTGGTTGTATTTAGTGGGCAGGTGACGGGGTTGAAATATTTCGAATTTATTCGGCATGTTTATTTGAAGCGGATGGTGCTGACGATTTTGGGCGTGCTCTTCATGATGGCGTTTGCCTTCATCGCCTTTATTTGTACGAGTTCGCTTGTTTCGGTCGTCCGTGGTTATCAGGGGCTGGCGGCGTTGCGCAGTGAAGAGGTTTACGCGGGAAATAATCAGTCAGATCCAGAGAAATTGAATCAGGCTTACCAAAATGATCCGGAGAAACTCGCCAAAAATACAGCTGCGATCATGGCCAGTCTGGAAAAGACTGGTGATTACGTGTTGCACTGGCGCTATACGACGACGCAAAAATTTCCGAACGCCAAGGGGACCGAGAGTTTGACGGCGGAATTAATGTTTGCCAATCAGCATTTTTTCAAATTCTATCCGCTGACCGTGGTTCAAGGTGAGCCGTTGGACAATGCCGTTTTCCAACAAACGGGGTCAAAGATTCCGGTTCTTGTCGGGGCGAATTTAGCGGCGGCCTTACCCTTGGGGCACACATTCAAACTAACAGATCCCGGTTTGGGGCGGTCGGAGTCTTATTATGTGCGTGGTATTTTGCAAGCGAATCAGGGCATTCAGTCGATGTACATGCTGGATTCTGAAGATTTATTGAATAATACGATTGTTCGACCATTGCGGCAGCGAGATCTGGCGACCCTTAGTCCGGATCAGCTGTCAGCCGGGTTGCAGGACCTGCTTGTTTTTGGCAAAGCCACCAAACAGTTACCAGCAATCAGCCGGCAAATCAATCGAGATCAGATCTTCAAGGTGAAATTCTATTCCGTCGAAGCCAATATCAATGAATTTCTCACGTTTTATCGTCAACAGGATCCTTTAGTCATTATTGCACTGGTCATTTTGCTGGGGACTGCCGGCTTTTTAGTCTGGAATACCATCAAAACAATCAGGGATTCTCAAAAAGAAATTACGCTTCGTTTGGCGCTGGGCTTGGCGCCGAATGATGTTTTCCTGGCAACTTTTATTTTGGAAGCCTTGGCGTCCGTGATCGCCTTAGGTCCGGCGGTGGCTGCCGCGCGAATGCTGGCCCGATTTATGCAAGATCCCGCGTCATCTGGAGGCGTACAGCTGGCCCAGACAACCTTGATCAGGAACGATGATTTGCTTGCCTTAGCCATTGTGGCGCTGATTTTATTGGTGCTGGCGCTACTGCTTAGCGTGATTGCGCGGCGAACTGTCCGTCAAGGAACCACACGTCATGGAACAACGATCGAGGTCAATTAAAATGGTTAAACTTACTGGCGTTAAGCTTTCAAAATCCTTTTCCCAACATGGTCAGGAGCAGCGAGTGCTGTGGGACCTGTCACTGGCGCTGACGCCGGGAACGATGACTGCGTTGATTGGGCCATCGGGAATCGGGAAGAGCACGTTGCTAAATATTCTCGGGTTATTGGATCGTGACTATCAGGGCACGGTCAGTTTGGATCAAACTGTGACCAACGATCTCAATGACCGTGAGTTAGCGCATCTGCGTAATTCTCAGATCGGTTTTGTCTTGCAGGAGGCGTTATTGATTGAAAGGCTGACGGTTCGAAAGAACATTTTGTTGCCAACGATCTACGGGGACAAACAGGATAAAGCTGTGCTGGCCCACCGCGTTCAGCAACTGGCGACACAGATCGGCATCGAAACCCTCTTGGATAAGTATCCGCGGCAACTTTCAGGCGGGCAGAAGCAGCGGGTCGTGTTGGCCCGCGCTTTGATCAATGACCCCGATATCATCTTGGCGGATGAACCGACGGGGTCGTTGGATGAACAGAACGCCGCCAGCGTGGTGGCCTTGTTGGCGCAGTTGGCCGCCCAAGGGAAGACGGTATTGACGGTGACCCACGATCATTTGGTCGCCGAGCAGCATCAGTATATTTTTCGGATGGCGTCCGGGCAATTAGTGAAGGAGCGATAACAATGGGATTTTGGGCAATGATAGGTTCATTCTTTCTGGGGTTGATTTTGGTGGTCCTTAGTTTTCAAGCGAAAATTCGCCGTCGCTGGCCGCAATATCTTCTCTTATTGCTCGGCGTCGCGCTGCTTGTTGTCGCAATCATCTTGGCGCTCTGACTCTGTTGGCTGATGATGAATTTTTTGAAATTGATGAGATCATGGCCACCTTGCTTCAAACAGCGAGTTTTGACGTCAAATATGGGCCTATGAGAATCGGTTGGATGTATGAAAGCATTCGAGACACCATGGCGGAGATGTAGCACCTAGTAATTGCGCTAAGTGCTATTTTTGTACCCAAAAAAATGCGCACATCATGTGCACGCGCGATTTCAAATCAAGCAAAACGAGTGCAAACAAAAACCGTCAAAATGTTGATTTGACAACATTCTGACGGTTCAAAGGAAGCAATTAAAAGCCTGGAAATGGAGGCGAGGGGAATTGAACCCCTGTCCATCCATACTGCAACGCAAACGTCTACATTCATAGCTGTACTATTTGGGATTTAATCATCAGCGCGCGCCGCACCGCATGGCTAACCGCTAATGACGAGTCTGCGAATCTCTTCACCACGCCTCAGACGGCAACGTGGTGCGTAACCTAATTAATTTGAGACCCTAAATCTGAACCTTAGGTAAATCCAGCAGGATCACGCTAGCTGGTTTTTAGGCAGCTACTGCGTAAGTGTTTTCTTTGTTTGCAGTTAGATTAACTGTGGCGTTTTTACGTAGACGCGACCTACGGAATGCAATTCACGCCCAGATACAAATGTCGAATCCAGAACGCCCCCGATTTGGGTTACTTAAGTATTATACCACAGTGCCCGCATGTGACAAGCAAATCCATTGGCATTAGAGTGCGAGCTACCCCGGGCAGCTTCTGAGCATTAGCCTAGCCAGGATTTTGGAGGCTGGGCTTGGCCTCCGAAATCCTGGCGTAGCTAAGCGGAAGAAGCTGGGGTAGCGAACACGTTTCAAAAAAGCGTGGCTGATGATCTGGCAGTGTTGGCATTCAAAGTGATCTTCTGGAGGCGAAAAGGACCGGCTGATTTATGAGGGCGTTCATCGATTCATTTAGATCAAATCGAAGTGTTGCAGACCTTTAATGATCCCCCCGTCACGATTACTATTGGTGACAAACTCGGCGGCTTCCTTGGCTGCCGGGATGCCATTAGCCATAGCGACGGCGTGATCAACGTAATTCAACATGGTCAGATCGTTGGGACCATCGCCGAAACCGTAAGTCGGCAGATCAGTCAAATGCAGGCGATCGATCAGTTCAATGATCCCATTCATTTTGGAGTTTCCTTGGCGCACGGTATCGATGGAGTAGGCGCCGTTCCGGTAATAAGTGAACTCTGGAAAACGTTCTTGGTAGATCTGGTCGTTTTTCGTGGTCAGCACCAGCAACATTAGAATTTCGTGGGTCAGATAGTAAGCTGGCTCGATCGTCGGCACCGGTGTGTGGATCGAATGGTAAGAGGCTTGTAGATTAGCGTCATCCTTGATGGCGTGGATCGCGTCTTTGCTATAAAACGATAATGAGTCATTTAGTTCGGTGGCGAGGTCAACCATGCCGCGAATCAGTTCTGTCTCAATGACGCCTTGGTAAACCGGGCGTTGGCGATGTTCCAAATAACTGCCATTTAGGGAAACGAAGGTATCGATGCCAGTTGCCTGGCAAGTGTCCACGATTTCCAAAGGCGAACGGCCAGTGTTGATCACGGGCAGATAGCCATTTTTCCGTAATTGATGGATCGCCGTGCCCACTTCGGGACTGATCTGTGAGTGTTCGTTCAGTAAGGTGCCGTCAAGATCGAAGAAGACGACGCCACGATATTCTGTTGCCAAATTTGTGACCTCCGTGTGTCAATTTAACTTGATTCTATTTTTGCTGGATTCCATTTTAACTTGATTCCATAGCTAGCTTGATTCTGTTGCTAACCTGATCTTGCTCTAAAGATCGATCGTTTCCATTTTAACAGATAACTGGGGCTTGGTAAAATTACCTTATTCTGAAATCACAAGGAACTTGGAAACGGTAAATCGATGAAGCGCTTTAATTAAATTTATGATAAGACGCGCAGGTTGGCCATATTCCATAGAAAACATGATATACTAGACATATCTGTAGGAGGAATTGCCTAATGATCAATACAGTACTTGGTAGTGCATTTGTTATTTTTGGTTTGATTTTTCTCTTTCATCCCGCTCAAAAACCATCGACCGTGCTTAGCTATAAATCTTTGTTGGCCCGTCAAACGACCAGTGGCTTTTATTTGGCGCAGCGTTGGTGTCGGGATATGCTTTTGTTGACAGGTGTCTTACAATTAAGTATGGGGCTGGTCATCAATTACTATCACTTGAACCATTTGAGCCCGCTATGGCTGGCCTTGACTGGTTTACTGGCTTGGGGTAGCTTTCTGCTTTTGGAAAGTAAATTACGTCATTATTTGATGCGGATCGGACAATTACCAATCAAATATCAGTCTAAATAGTCGCGCAGCAGCGAAACGTGATCGCCAACCTAGCTTCTTCCGCTTAGCTACGCAATTGTCTAGGAGGCAAGAATCGCCTCCAAAACAATTGCTAGGCTAATGCTCAGAAGCTACCCAGGTTGGCTCACACTCTTAGACGAAACGTGATCGCCAACCTAGCTTCTTCCGCTTAGCTACGCATTTGTCTAGGAGGCAAGAATCGCCTCCAAAACAATTGCTAGGCTAATGCTCGGAAGCTACCCAGGTTGGCTCACACTCTTAGAAGTTTTTTGTTCACAAAAAAGTAGTATTTGAAAAATGTCGGTTTTTTAAGTGAATTTGCTTTTTTCACGGCGTTTTATCGTTATAATACTTATCAAACGGGGATGTGCAAGCTTTTATGAAATTATTGATGGTCGAAGATAATACGTCAGTTTCTGAAATGATGGGGATGTTTTTCCAGAAAGAGAAATGGGACGTGGATTTCGCTTACGATGGCAACGAAGCCATGGACAAGTTCAAGAGTGACCCAGAAAGCTGGGACATGATTACGCTGGATCTCAATTTACCTGGTAAGGATGGCATGCAGGTTGCCAAGGAGATTCGCGAGATTTCAAAGACCGTGCCTATTATTATGTTGACGGCGCGGGATAGTGAAAGTGATCAGGTTCTTGGCTTAGAGTTGGGCGCCGATGATTATGTGACGAAGCCGTTTAGTCCGATTACCTTGATCGCACGGATCAAAGCGATCCATCGGCGGGCGGACTTAAACAATGGTCACACAGCGGCCGATGGCGATGGTGACGTGGACGTCAATCAAAGCCAATTCGATGTGACTACGGATAATTTCAAACTAAGCTCGAAGACCCGAGAAGCCTTCTTGAATGGTAAGGAGATCCAGGGGTTGACGCCAAAGGAATTCGATTTGTTGAAGACCCTGGCCAAGAAACCGCGGCAAGTTTTCTCACGTGAACAATTGTTGGAATTAGTCTGGGATTACGAGTATTACGGTGATGAACGGACAGTTGATGCACACATCAAGAAATTACGACAAAAAATTGAGAAAGTGGGGCCACAGGTGATCCAAACTGTTTGGGGCGTCGGTTATAAATTCGATGATTCGGAAGCAGGTCGTTAATGAAACTTATTTATCAACAAATGATTGGCTTTTTTGTGGTGATTCTGACCACACTCTTGATTGTTAGCGCGGCCGTCATTAATTACAATAATCGCCAAGCTTACGAGACCACCTGGGTTCAGTTGGAAGGTTACGCTCGTAATTTTGGCGATCTTTTCACAACTAAGGATAAACGTACTGGCGAATATACGGCGATTTCCACGGACTTCTTGGATGAGGTCCAAATGGTGTTGCGCAGTGACGCAGTGGTTTACGCTGTTTATAATGCAGACAATGAGCAGATCTACCCCAGCTACTCCGTCAGCAAGGGTAATCAACCGTCGCTTTCCAGCAGCGTTTGGAAAACGTTGAAGTCTGGTAAAAGCGTGCGCAAGCAAACCAATCGTGCGAGTGGTACCCAGGGACCTGCCCTAGGCAATGGCGCCGAGTTGACTTATGTGATCTATCCTTGGTTTGATAGCAATAAGAAGTTTGTTGGCGCGATGTTTATTGCCTCCAAGGTGACCAAGATCAGGTCAACGGTGCAGGAAATGGAAAAGAATCTGTTTACGGCACTGTTGCTTTCGTTGTTGGTGGCGCTGGGGCTAAGCTTCCTGCTGGCGCATTTCTATGTGCGTCGGATCAACCGATTGCGGTCAGCGACGCGGGCCGTGGCTGATGGTAATTTCGACGTGGAGTTGGTGTCGCGCGGCCGCGACGAAATCGACGATCTGGCCAATGATTTCAACTTAATGGTTCATTCTTTAGATGAATCCAATAAAGAAATTGCCCGCCAAGAAGAACGACGCAAGCAATTTATGGCCAATGCGGCTCATGAAATGCGGACACCGTTGACTACGATCAATGGGCTTTTGGAAGGCTTGGCTTACGACGCGATCCCTGAAGAGGCCAAGGACAAGAGCATTACACTGATGCAAAATGAAACCAAGCGCCTGATTCGACTGGTCAACGAGAACTTGGACTACGAGAAGATCAGGAACAATCAGATCGTCTTGAACAAACGAACCTTTAATGGGACTGAGGCGTTAAGTAATATCGTCAGTCAGCTGCAACAGAAGGCGGAGGCGGCTGGTGACCAGTTACTTTTGACCAGTCAGGAGCCGGTGACGGTTTTCGCGGATTATGATCGCTTCGTCCAAGTTGTTTTCAATATCAGTCAAAACGCGATCCAGTTTACGACCAAGGGGCAAGTTACCCTGAGCATTACCAGCGTTGATCATGGTGTGAAGATTGTCATCAGTGATAATGGCATCGGCATGAGTGATGATCAACTGCAGAATATCTGGGAGCGGTACTATAAAGCGGATCCTTCACGCAAGAACACCAAATATGGCGAGTCGGGGCTGGGCTTAGCCATCGTCCATTCGCTGGTGGAACAACACTATGGCACGGTTTCGGTGACTTCGGCGTTGCATCAGGGGTCGACTTTCACGGTATTCTTCCCTGATGAGGCCACGGCCAAAGAAAAAGCGATCACGGCCGAGAGGAAGACAATCAAGCCTAAAGATAATTGATCGATTGATAGCGCAAAGGAGCGTGATTCTCAGAAGTTTACTTCTGAAGAACCACGCTCTTTTTTTTGAAATGTGTTCGCCACCCCAGCTCCTTGCGCTTAACTACGCCAGGCTTCTGGAGGCCAAGCCCCGCCTCCAAAATCCTGGCTAGGTTAATGCTCAGGGGCTACTCGGGGAGGCTCTCACTCTTTTTTGAAACGTGTTGCCACCCCAGCTCTTTGCGTTTAACCTCAGTCGAGAACGTGCCTACTTGCGCCTGGCTTAGTTGGACTTGCTGGCGTTTTTCGTCTGACTGGAGCTACTTTTGGAAGTTTGCTTTGAGCTAGTGCTACTTTGGGCACCCTTCTTGGTGGTATCGATCTCGGGAAATTCTTCAATATCATTTTCAGGGTCAGTCAGCTCTGGTGCGTCGGTTTTGTACATTTTAGTAGTAGTGTGACCAGTTTGGCTATAAAGGGAGGTTGATTGATCGCCTAATTTATCTTGTTGCTGGATCAAGGCGTTGATTTCGTCTAAATAATCAAATTTAGTAGGATCAACGGGTCGGAAGCCAGTCGGTGTATAAAAGCGGAGAAGGTTCTTATAATTCAACGAGTCGGACAGTGACAGGGCTTGATCCACCTTGTCTTGGTCCTGATCGATCGCTTTCGTTTGCGTGTCAGTCAGTTCAGTCAACAGTTGTCCCGTGGCGTTATCATAGACACTACTTTTGGCGCCCTTACCGCCGAGGACGGTGTATTGCTTGGTGATAAAATTATTATTTCGAAAGGCGACGATTTGTTGATGATCTTTAGAAAGTAAATCTTGACCGAATTGAATATAATTGGTTGTTTTGACGCCCAGTAAGTGGAGAAGTGTTGGTAGCACGTCGATTTCACCGCCATAAGTATCTTTGATGCCACCCTTCAAACCGGGCATGTGGATGATCAATGGCACCCGCTGTAATTGCGCGTTGTCAAAGGCGGTCCATTCTTCTTTATCAGGATCCAGTAAGGTCGCTAACGCCTTGTTGTCGGTATTGGAGAGGCCATAGTGGTCGCCATAAAGCATGACCAGGGAATTCTTGGCCAAACCGGAACGATCCAAGTAATCGAAGAATTCTTCCACCGCCTGATCAAGATAGTGGGCGGTCTGGAAATAGTTGTTAACGGAACTGTTGGCCGTGTCAGGAACTTCAAAGTCGGTATCAGCCTTGGCCAAATCGAAAGGAAAATGGTTGGTCACCGTAATGAATTTCGTATAGAAAGGTTGTTGCAGGCGCTCCAAGTATTTGACGCTCTCGGCAAAAAACAGTTTATCTTTCAAACCGTAGCCGATATTCGCATCGGCACTGGAATTGAAATAGCTTGAGTCGAAGAAGTAATCATAACCGAGATTCTTATAGGTATGATTACGGTTCCAGAAGCTACCCACATTACCGTGGAAAACGGCACTGCTATAACCGTCTGTTTGTTGCAGAATCGCTGGCGCGGCCTGGAAAGTGTTGTCTGTGCCCAGGGAGGTGAACGCCGATCCTTGTGGTAGTCCGAAAACACTATTTTCTAACATATTTTCGGCGTCAGAAGTTTTCCCTTGACCTACTTGATGGAAGAAATTACTGAAGCTCAAGGAATTCTGATCGTGATACAGCTGATTGAGGAACGGGGTGACCTCTTGGCCGTTGACCTTGAAGTCTAGCAGAAATTGTTGGAAGCTTTCCAGATGAATAATGATCACGTTTTTGCCCTGGGCCTTGCCAAAGTAGGCGGCATTCGGGGCTGCCTGGTGGCTACTGTTATAGTTCAAGACTTCGTTGATGTCGGTGCCGTCCGCCGAGGCGCGGATCTGGTTGTTCTGGGCTGTTTTGACGCCATCGTAGACCATGAAGGTATTCAAGCCCAGATATTTGACGATGTAGTTTCGGTCAAAAGTTCGTGTCAGCAATTGCGGCCGATTGGATTCACTGAGGGTCAAATTGAGCAGGAAGATAAAGGCCCCCAGAGAGGTCAAGGTGAAAGCCTTGACGGTGCTATATTGCCGTTGATCGATCTTGATCCAGCCGCGTAGCAAGGCAATCAAGATCACAATCATGTCAAGAATCAAGAAGAGGTCAGGCCAGGTTAGAATCGAATTGATACTTTTGCCTAAGCCGTTGGTCACTTTCCCGACGCCGGCGATGGTATTGATCGTTAGAAAGTCCGTGAATTGGCGATAGTAAATAACATTGGCCAGTAGCAGGATACTATCGAGGACATAAATGCCGTACATGACCCAATAGCTTAAACGGGGACGCTTGATGTAAAAGCCGAATGATAGTAAGAGGATCGTGGTTCCAATGGGATTGAAAATCATTAATAAATGTTGAAGCGGATCGCTGGCGCCTAGTGAAAAGCCAAGATAATAACTGGCAACTGTTTTGACCCAGATCAGGATAGTCAAAAGAGAAAAGAAGCCGAGTCGCGTTTGCAGCCAACGCTTAAGGGGCAATTTTTTCAATGATAAAACCTCACACATAGAATGTCTTTATTCTACAATGTTTTGACCCTAATAAGCAATTTATCCCGAATCGTGTTCTGAAAGCGACGCTGCCGCAAGCCTTGATGAGCATGGATTTGTGGTCATCAGTTAAACTTTAAATAAGTTTGCGCGCCGATGAGGTGGGGACTGATCGGCGGCCAACGGGGCGTCGTGGTGATCGCGCCAATGGGCAATGTTTAGCAATTTCTTTAAAATGTCACAAAAACAAACCGGTGACGCGACTTTCTGGTAAACTAAGCTTGAAGCATTTCGGTGGGAAGAGGTAATGCCATGTATTTTTTAGGGCCGCTGTATCGGATCGTGGTTGCGCACTATGCGGATCGGATCAATCATTTTCCGTTGGTTAAATTGGTATTTTATAGTTTAGATAAAACGATTTTGTATTTCATCATTTTCATGATCTTGCGGGTGTTGTATCTGAAGCTGACGGGACGTCCTTGGCGATGGGGACCGGAATTATTGCGGGCGGCGTTTTTATTCTATCTGCTTTTGCTGTTGGCGCTGACCGTCTTTCGCGGCATCTATTTCCCGTGGCAAATCAAGATCTATTGGAATCGATCTCCAGCGTTGATCAATTGGACGGTCTTGACGGAAACGCTGAAATTGCAATATGCACAGTCAAAACTTGATTTCCTGTACAATTTCTATGGAAATATTCTTTGGTTCATTCCTTTTGGCTTGATGTGGCCCCTGGTCCATCAGCGTCGAAGCGGGCTAATGTCGACGGTGATCACAGGCGCGCTTCTCTCGGTGTTGATTGAAACGATCCAATTCTTCTTAGCAACCGGTGTGAGCGACATTGATGACGTGATTTTTAACACGGTGGGGGCTTTGCTGGGTTACATCATCTATTTGGTGTTGATTCCGCGACGAATCCGGCGAAAAAAAGTTATCACCACATGAAATCGCTGACATTGAGCTGTGAGTAAGTCAGCTCGCATTTGCAGAAATAGCTATTTTCTGAAATATTGCTAAATCAGCAAAATTTCTTTCAAAATATTACCATTTTATCTCAAAAAATGATAAAGTAACAATGTAGGTAAAATTATAATTTACACACACAGGAGGATTCATCAATGTCATTAGTACATGGTACAGAAATTTTTGCCGCTGCACGTAAGGGTCATTATGCAGTAGGTGCGTTCAACACAAACAACTTGGAATGGACTCGCGCAATCTTGTCCGCAGCCCAAGAAAAGAATGTGCCCGTTTTGATCCAAACATCAATGGGTGCTGCAAAATATATGGGTGGCTATGAACTTTGCCAACAATTGATTGCTGCAACAGTTAAGAGCATGGCAATTACTGTTCCTGTTATTATCCATCTTGATCATGGTAACTACGAAGCAGCTAAAGAAGCCATCGCTGCTGGTTACAACTCAGTTATGTTCGATGGTCATGACTTACCATTTGCTGAGAACTTGGAGAAGACCAAGGAAATCGTTGAATTGGCTCATGCTAAAGGCATCTCTGTCGAAGCAGAAGTTGGTTCGATCGGTGGCGAAGAAGACGGTATCGTTGGCGAAGGCGAATTAGCTGACGTTGAAGAAGCTAAGCAATTAGCTGCAACTGGGATCGACTTCTTGGCAGCAGGGATCGGCAATATCCACGGCCAATACCCAGCTAACTGGACTGGTTTACACTTTGATCGTTTGCAAGAATTAGCTGACGTCATCTCAATTCCTTTGGTATTGCACGGCGGCTCCGGCATTCCTCAAGACCAAGTTGAGAAGGCTATCTCAATGGGTGTGGCTAAATTGAACATCAACACTGAATGCCAATTAGCATTTGCTAAAGCAACTCGTGAATATATCTTAGCTGGCAAGGATCAAGAAGGTAAAGGCTTTGATCCTCGTAAGTTATTAGCACCTGGTACTGAAGCAATCAAGGATACTGTTGAAGAGATCATCGACTGGATGGGTACTCGTCCAATCAAATTGGTTCCTGAAGAATTATAATTTAAATAAGTGGACAGCGGCTTTGTGAGCGCGGTCCAAACAAGTGAAACTGGGGTGGTTAGCCAACTTCCTCAGTTTCTTTTTGGTTGAAAGCCCGGTCAGGCTTGATTTTGTGGGAAAATCACTTGACTAGACCAATAGCCAATAACCTTGCAATTATTGATAAAAAAGGCTAAAGTTAACAAGTGAAAAGTCACTTACTTTTTATTTCTAGGAGGATCAGATCAATGGCACATATTTCTTTTGATAGTAGTAAATTAACACCTTTCGTTCACGAAAATGAATTAGGTGAAATGCAAGCGATGGTGACCGCGGCTGACACAGAGTTACGTCAAGGCACTGGTGCAGGCGCTGATTTCCGTGGCTTCATTGACTTACCAGTTGATTACGATAAGGACGAGTTTGCTCGCATCAAGGCTGCTGCTAAGAAGATCCAAGGCGACTCAGAAGTGTTCGTGGCGATCGGTATTGGTGGTTCATACTTAGGCGCGCGCGCTGCGATCGATTTCTTGAACAGCACTTTCTATAACATGGCGCCTGATCGCAAGGGCCCGCAAATTCTATTTGCTGGGAACTCAATCAGCCCTAATTATTTGGCTGATGTGGTCGCTTTGATCGGCGACCGCGATTTCAGTATCAATGTGATCTCCAAGTCAGGGACGACCACAGAACCTTCGATTGCTTTCCGGGTCTTGAAGGAAAAATTAGTCGCAAAATATGGTCGCGAAGGCGCCAAAGGTCGGATCTATGCCACGACTGATCGCGCTAAAGGGGCTTTGAAGTCTGAATCCGATACAGAAGGCTACGAAGAATTCGTTGTGCCTGATGATATCGGCGGACGTTTCTCCGTTCTTTCTGCAGTTGGCTTGTTGCCGATCGCCGTTGCTGGTGCTGATATTGACGCCTTGATGCAAGGTGCTGCTGACGCGCGCAGTGAATACAACGATCCTGATTTGACCAAGAACGAAGCGTACCAATATGCGGCCTTACGGAATATTTTGTACCGCAAGGGCTTCACAACTGAATTGCTCGAAAACTATGAACCAACTTTGCAATACTTTGGTGAATGGTGGAAGCAATTAGCCGGCGAATCAGAAGGTAAGGATCAGAAGGGCATCTACCCATCATCCGCAAACTTCTCAACGGACTTGCACTCATTGGGTCAATATATTCAAGAAGGTCGCCGCAACCTGATGGAAACCGTCGTCAAAGTTGACGCACCTCGGGCTGATGTTCAGATTCCTTCTGAAGAAAAGGACCTGGATGGTTTAGGCTATTTGGAAGGCAAGTCAATGGACTATGTCAATGACAAGGCTTATAAGGGCGTTGTCTTGGCGCATACTGATGGTGGTGTTCCGGTCATGACTGTCAATATTCCTAAGCAAGATGAATACACGTTAGGCTACATGATCTACTTCTTTGAAATTGCCATTGGCATTTCTGGCTACTTGAACGGAATCAACCCATTCAACCAACCAGGTGTGGAAGCTTACAAGAAGAACATGTTCGCCTTATTAGGCAAGCCAGGCTTTGAAGCGTTAGGCAAGGAATTGAACGAACGCCTGTAAGACGGCTGCGTCCGGCGAGCAGTGGACGCTGGCGTTAGCTTTTACCATTAATCTGACCGCTGCGCTTGACTGAATTTAATCAAAAAAATCTGTTTCCTGCGCTTTTGAGCGGCTGGAAACAGATTTTTTTATTTTCTACAAATGATCGTTGATCTTACCGGTTTTTTCCATGTGTTCTGCCCGCTCAATGGCACGCAGGAACTTCCGTTGATATTGCCGATATTGACTATTGTCTTTCTGATTGTCGATGAAGTCCTGCAATAGGGCGACTTCATTGCGATACTGCCGCATTTGGTGATAATTAGCCGCAATCCGCTCAGTGATCACGCCGCGCATATATGAGTGCTCAGCAGGAATGTTCTCCAATAATGGCAAGAGCAGATCCTGTGATTCGGCGCAATAGCCATCATTGGTCAATCTTTCCGCTGTCACCAAAGGACGCCGAATTTCTGCCTTTTGACGTTCCTGCTCCTGCAACCAAGCTCGTCGATTCTCCACATTCTCCGTAGTCAGAGAATTCAATATTTCTTGGCGTTCTAAATAATTCTGCTTGGCGGTGGTACTTGTTTTCTCAGCAGTTGAATCTGGTCCGGTAGTGGGACCGTCTCGTTTTGATTTTGGTTGTTTTTTAAATAGATTTGTAAATATGCCCATTTTTATTAATCCTCAGCCTAATAATCTTAACTCATGTGGTTCCGTGTTGTGTTGTCAGTTTTTCGTTCGTTCGGAGCCCTTAACTACATTATAACGTGATTAGTTTTTATTGAAAGGTATTTACGACTTCTTGTCCAAGTATTTTTAGATAATGGCTTTAAACGTGGATTCTGGGTTAAGCCAGCTGGCGTGTACCTATGATTTCCGAATCTTCAATAATAACGCACAAGCAAAAAGATTGCGACGACTGATTTGATTCGATAATATTTGCTTATGGTTATCAAAAGGAGGAAATAATATGAAATTTCAATTGGCGCCGTTACCTTACGCGTACGCAGCTCTAGAACCGGTGGTCGACCGGGAAACGATGCAGCTTCACCATGATCGTCATCACGCTGCCTATGTTAATAATCTGAACCAGGCCATTGCCAAGGTTGGCGGGATCTGGGCGACGCGCTCGCTGCCGGAGTTGCTGCTGGATCTTTCGGCGCTACCGGTTTCGATTCGTGAACTTGTCCGCAACAATGGCGGAGGTCATTTGAATCACACGTTATTCTGGCAGATGCTGCAACCAGGAGGCGTCACGAACAAACCAGCCGAATTGACCACGGTGATTCAACAGCAATTTGGTGGCTGGTCACAGTTAAAAGAACAAATCATCACTGCTGGCCTAGGCCGCTTCGGTTCTGGTTGGGTTTGGCTGGCGCAAGATGAACTGGGTCATTTACAAATATTGACGACCGCCAATCAGGATAATCCGCTGAGTTCCGGTTGGCATCCGGTACTGGGTCTCGACCTGTGGGAGCATGCCTACTATTTGCAATATCACCAGCAACGCGCGATTTACCTGGAAAACCTCTGGCAGATCATTGATTGGAAATTCGTCCAACGCTTATGGCTAGATCCCACCCGCGTTCAGCATATAATTTACTAAAGCAAGCAGGCTGGTCAAGCCAAACCTGGGCGCTTTAGGCGCGTAGCAGGGTCTGAATTGTCGCGGGATCAGTCAAGTTGACGGCGCGGACCTGGAAGCCGGCCGCGTCTTTGGTAAGAATCGAAACACTGGTGTTTTTCAGCAAGAAGGCTGGCAATTCCTGCGGGGCCAACAAATGGATCATCATACTCAGCAGGAGTCCGTGGGCGACAACCAAAACATTGCCATCGCTTGGGTTCGTCGCATAGGTGTCCAACAATTGTTGGGCACGCGCCTTGAAGTCGGGATACGTCTCGGCTTGTTTGGTGTTATCTAGGGCGGCGAACCCGCGCACCAGCTGCGGGAAGCCTGAGCCGCGGCGGGTACAGTTCAAGGTCTGGCGCAGGCCAAATTTCCGCAGAAAGTGGCGCAGGATCTCACCTTCGTCTTGGCCTTCCAAGGCCCCGAAATAATACTCCCGCAAGAGCGGCTCTGTTGTGATCGGGACTTCCGGGAAACGGTGAGCCAAAATCAAACTGGCCGTATCTTCGGCTCTTTCGCGGTCGCTGGTGTAGGCGGCCGTTAATTTGATCGGTTCTAGGACCTGCCGTAATTCTTTGGCCGTTTCCCGTCCTCGTGTTGTTAGCGGGGCATCGATCCAGCCCTGAAGTTTGTTTTGAGCGTTAAGTTCTGTTTGACCGTGACGAACAAGAATCAAGTTTTTCATTTTGGGACCTCCACTGATTTTTAGCTAAGTAAGTATGTTAAAATAAGACTAATAGGAAAGTGTGGCTTGAAAGATGACAGAAAAAGAAATTGTTAAAGCAATCATTAACTTCATTTTAACCAATTCAGGCGTTGTACGCGAGCCCCGTGTTTATATTAATCAAATTACTTTTGCTTTCGCCGACAATTTACCGGTGCCTGGGGATGACGTCTTCTTCCCATCCATGCGGTTACATGTGTTTCGACTGACCCCAGAATTCGTTAAAGAAAACCAGGCCATACTCCAGCAACTGTTTGCGCAAACAGCCGAGGCCAAGTCCGAATCTTACGACCAAGTCTGGTTTACCAGCTCGCATTTGACCGATCGCCACTTGAACTTGGTGGAGTTCTCCTTTGAATAGATGGCATCTATTTGGTGATCGGGTCAGCCAAACGACTGGCTTTGCGGTGTTGACTTTAGTTTTGCGTTTCATGGAATTGGGCTTTAGCTTGCCGGTCCTGCGCTATTTTGTTGCTGTCAGCGGCGGCGTAACAATCGTCCTTTTGATTTGGACGATCTGGCAGGCGCTCTTGACCCACCGGGGACGATAAGGACGCAATGGACCTTGTGGGTGCAGTTCGCTGCAGTCACGCGTTACTTGCAAGCAACCGGAACAAGATTTGCATGGTTGAACGCGGGCCAAGATAAAAACTAAAAAGGCTGACTGTAAAAACTAAAAAAGGCTTGACGTTCATATTTAGATACGCTAAACTATTACTTGTGCTTTTTAATTGCCCGTTGGTCAAATGGTTAAGACGCCACCCTCTCAAGGTGGAGTTACGGGTTCAATTCCCGTACGGGTGATTCATTGGGATATAGCCAAATTGGTAAGGCGGTGGACTCTGAATCCATAATTTCTTGGTTCGAACCCAAGTATCCCAATATTCTTATCAGTAAAGTCTATCTGTCAGGATAGGCTTTTTTTGTGCGCCGCTTTTGGTGCGGCGGCAACGTTTTCCGTGGTGAAAATAAAAAAGCAAACCCTGTTTATGGAACAATGGTTTGCTTCCGGTATTGAATTGGGTTAATTAAAATTTTTAGACCTATAAACTATTCCCAATTATTGGAAACCTCTTTTTTATGAAAACAAAAAGTTATGCTGATAAAGGCAACTTATTTGAAATAAACAAGAAAAGAAATAAAATTTACCATCATGTATCGGAATATAGAAACAAATAAACTTTGGCTTAGTAGGAAAACTGAAAATTTTACGTGTTGACTATTAAATCTATTTAACTGTTGAAAAAATAAAAGAAATATCCTCTGCACTTTCTTTCATTCCTCGGTTTAACCAAGTTTCAACCCATCCGTAAAGAATGTATATGACATATGATTTCATATACGCTTCCATTGCAGTGGACTCAGGGGTAAGATCCATGGAATCCGTCATAATATCCTTAAACAAATATAATAGTCCCTGTTCATTTAATCTTTGGTAAAAAACTTTATTATCCTCACAATGAGAGAAAATAGACTTTAGCTTTTCAGAGAATGACAAATCATTTTGTCCAGTCACTGCAGAAAACCAACTTTCAGATAGATCTTTAAGATGCTTTTTTAAAATATCTTCTTTATTCTCAAAATTTCTATAAAAGGAATTTCTACTAACCTCAGCTTTTGTAATAATTTCACTAATAGATATTTCCTGCCATTTTTTATCTTGAAAAAGGATTAGTGTAGCTGAAATGATTTGGTGGATAACATATTTATTTCGCTCTTTGTTTCCCATGATGGAACAAACTCCTCCTTTTGTACCTTTTTCCTTTTTTATTGTTTTATTTTTTGATGCGGTGGTATAATTGTACCCTCAACAATAAAGAAAAACAAGAGGAGCTTTTATGAATATTACAAGTAAGAGAACTATAATACTTTTAATTGTTATAGCAGCAGGAATTGTATTAGGAAGGTTAGCTGTTAGAGCTGTACTAAACTTTCTAATGGGTGGAACACTATTCGGGGGAGATTTTTTATAACGAAAAAACACAATGGGAGATTGAAATGGTTTATGATTTATACCTTTGCGTTTATCTTAGCTTTTGTAGGTTCGGTAGTTGTTAAGATGACCTATACACCGAGCTGGTCTAAAAATTACATGGTTCAGTGGAGCGAAAAAGTAGGAACAATCCACAAGGATATAGCCTATGGTACAGAGGAATCCAATAAATTTGATTTGTATCTTCCATCGAATACTACAAAAAATTCATACGGACTTGTTGTGTATCTTCATGCAGGTGGTTTTGCAACGGGAGACAAAAAGGACGATAAAGAGATGCTTCAATGGCTCGCATCAAAGGGATATGTTGCGGCAGGGATTAATTATACCTTAAGAAATGAGGATAATCCTAAAGCAAGCGTATATACACAATCTCTTGAAATAAAAAAAAGCATTCCAAAAGTAATAGAAATAGCTGCGAAGGAATTGGGTTATAACATTGATAAAATGGCATTAAGCGGTGGCTCTGCAGGTCACACACTTGCCATGATTTATGCTTATCGTGATGGAAAAGAAGCTCCTGTGCCAGTAACTATGCTTTTTGGAGCTGTAGGACCCTCATCTTTTTACAATGAAGATTGGTCAAACTATGGTTTAAATAAGGACGATGAAGAAACAAGGAAAGCAGCCGCAGATCTATTTGGTGTAATGGCTGGAAAAACAATAGAACCTGAAATTTTAGGTACCAACAAATATGATGAAGAAATAAAGGATATTTCTGCTCTTCTTTGGATCGACGAAAATACCGTCCCCTCATTATTAGCTTATGGTAAATTTGATAAGGTTCAGCCGTTTGAAGCATCAAAAAGATTAAATAAAAGACTTGAAAATTACAATGTTCCTCACGATTATTTGGTCTTTGAACATTCAGGTCACGGGCTTCAAAATGATTCAAAGATGATGAAGTTATATTATGAAAAAATCGAAGACTATTTAGAGAAGTATTTATCGACGGAGGAGTAAGTAGATGAAAAGAGGAATTAAAATGCTTTTTAAAGTTTTTGGGATTATAGTACTTATTATTTGCGTGATATCAATAGGATTGATAATGCTAGCAAAACATAAAGAAGAAAACTATTATAAATATACAAAGGTTTCCGGAAATTTAGAAAAAAAATATACAGCAATGGGCAGTGAAGAAGTTTCATATAAAGAGTTTGACACAAAAGATGAGGTTATGAAAAAAATTGCAGTTTGGTATCCTAAAAATATGGAAACTGGGAATAAAAAGTATCCAGTAGTAGTCTTTGCCAATGGAACTGGCAGCACGTCAAAAACTTACAAATCATTTCTGAGTCATCTTGCCTCTTGGGGGTTTATTGCGGTAGGAAATGAAGATCCAAACACACATACTGGAAAATCCATGAATGACACAATAAGCTTCTTAATTAAAGAAAATAAAAATAATAATAGTATGTTTTATCAAAAGTTTGATGTAGAAAATATAGGGATAGGGGGCCATTCCCAAGGCGGTCCGTCGGTATTCAATATGGCTGGAAAACAAAGCAATAAAGATAGAATTAAAGCTGTGTATGCAGCAAGCCCTACTTCTTCTTACCACACAAACATTTTCAAAGATGGCTGGGAATATGATCTGTCGCTTATTGATGCTCCAACATTTATGACAGCAGGTACAGGATCTTTTGACTCAGGTACGGCTCTAAGTAAGAACATCCAGTCCGATGAAAAAGCAGGAATTATGCAAGGTATCACTCCCTTATGGAGCTTAGAAGAAAATTTAGAAGATTTGCCGAATAACATCGACAAGGCCTTTGCAAGAAAAAAAGAAGTTGATCATGGAGATTCTTATTTACAATTTGATGGATATATGACCGCTTGGTTCAGGTACTACCTAATGAATGACACTGAGGCAGGAAAAGTCTTTTATGGCGAATCACCAGAACTATTAAAAAATGATTTATATCAAGATGTTAAGGTATTAAAGCATCAATAAAATACAAAATTAATTATCAACAGACGATAACAAGAACATTTAAGATGCACTACAAGTCGGCCTGCTAGCCGGCTTTTTATTGCGTTTTGGCGCCTCTGGTCTGGGCGTGATCGCGAACTTATTGGTCCAAACTAAAGCCGTTATTCTGGCTGAGGTCGTGGAACCAGTAGGCTGAGCGCTTCAAGGTTTTGGTTTGGGTATGGATCTCGTTGCGAATCAGACCATAGCGATTGCGATAAGCATTGGCCCACGACCAGCAGTCGATCGGGGTCCAAACATGGTAACCGTGGCAATTGGCGCCTGCCGCGATGCCTTGATGAAGGTAAGCCAAATGTTGCGCCATGAATTTGATGCGATACGCGTCGTTGATCAGGCCCTCCGCATCAAGAAAACGCTCCTCCTGATGGACGCCGATGCCATTCTCGGAGACGTACCAAGGAATATTGTCATATTGGTCGCGAATCGTGATGGCGATGTCATAAAGACCGCGGGGATAGATTTCCCAGCCTTTATCCAAGTTCATCATGCGCCCAGGGAGTTGGTAGCCGCGATAATATTTGCTGGGGCGCCAGGCCATCAGGCTATCGGGAGAAACGTTCGGGCGTTGCACGCGTAAAGGTTGGTAATAATTAACGCCCAGTTGGTCAATGGTTTGTGCCTGGATCAGGGCGAGTTCATCAGGTGTGCTCTCCCACAATACCCCGTCTTGGCGCAGCATTGCCACCAGCTCAGGCGCAAATTGACCTTTGATTGCTGGACCGAGGAAAAGCTGATTGACCCATAAATCGGCCATATGCGCCGCTGCTAGGTCGGCTGGTTCCTGCGTTGCCGGATAGATCGGCGCCAGATTAAGGATGATCCCAATTTTGCCTTGATTGTGCTGGTCCAGTTGGCGGTATTTGGCTATGGCTTTGGCCGAGGCCAAGGAGAGATTATAGGCAACCTGAACGGCCTTGTGACCATCAACCAGTTTGGGATATTGGTATTGCGAAAGGTATTGTCCGTCCACCATCACCAGCGGCTCGTTGAAAGTAAACCAGTTGGTCACACGGTCGCCAAAGAGCTTGAAACATTGTTCGGCGTAAGCGGCGAAGAGATCGGTGACGTGCTTGTTCTCCCAGCCGTGATAGCGTTGATAGAGTTCGATCGGCAGGTCGAAGTGGTTGAGGTTGATGATCGGGGTGATTTGATTGGCTAAGAGTTCATCGATCAGCGCGTTATAGAAGCGAACGCCATCCAGATCAGGCGTGGCCGTTTCAAAATCGGCAATCAGCCGACTCCATTGGATCGACGTGCGCAATGAGTTGAGACCGGCCGCCTTCATTAACTGAATATCGGCCCGAAAACTGTGATAGAAGTCGGAGGCGGTATCTGGACCGACGAACTCATAGAAATCCTGTGGTTGGGTGTCGTACCAGTAGTCAAACATATTGGCGTGGGGTTTATGGAAGCGACCTTCACTTTGCGGGCCAGAAGTTGCGGCGCCCCACCAGAAATTCTTTGGAAAAGTAAGTTGCATCAGCTTTTATCTCCTGTCGTGGTCTGATCGGATTCAAAGGGACGATGGTGCGGTTGGTGCGTGCGGCGATAAGCCCCAGGTGTGATGCCGGTCAGTTTTTTGAATTTGCGGGTGAAGCTGGCCACGTCATAGTAGCCATGTTGTTCGATAATCGCTTTGATCGGTAGATCGGTGGTGGTTAGGGCGTATTGAATCATTGTCATCCGCCGTTCTGTGACGAAATCGGTGAAAGTTTTCCCGGTCACCTCCTTGATGTAACGGCTGGTGTAGGGGACGGACAAGTCAAAATGATCGGCCACATCGACCAAGGACAGCGTTGGTGAACAGACATTGGCGATGATGTATTGCCTTAATGCTTCACCTTGTTCTGCCGGCGTGGGCGTTGGTGTTGGTGTAGGGTCAGCGGTTGTGATCCGCTGGATCGTTTTCAGCAAAATCCCGTGAAGTTGGCTGAGGGATTCATTCATCAACAGTTGCGAAACGAGCTCATCATTGACTTCCGCGTGTTTTTGATAGTCAGCCTTGAGGATACGCGTAATTAGGTTTGACATGCCCAAATCGAAGCGGGCCCGAGGATCATAACTTTGACTAGCCAGGTTGAACAATTTCTCGAAGGCTTCTTGGGCGTTGCGATAATTTCCCTGAATAAGGCTGTTATCCAATTTCAGTTCACTGGTAAAATCAAATAAATCTTCACCCAGCAAGGTCTGATCGTTGGCAGTGTCATAGGTGACTGTTTCACCCACCCGCGGATGCGCCGTGATCTGGGTAGAAATGGCCTCGATATAGGCTTCATGAAGGTCGCTGAGTTGATCCAGCGAGCGACTTAGGTAAATCGCGGTTTCTGGACCGATCAGCGGCACTTTCTCCCTCAGCGTCGCGGTCAGCTTGGTCAACGGTAATTCATTGGTGTAATTGAGTAAGATGACCACTTGTTCTTGGGTAACTTGATAAATGAAGTACGCCGAGAAATCGGGCGTGGTCAAGGGATCCAGCGAACTGTTATCTTTCCAAGAAACAGGTGCATCAATCAGCACCAGCATCCAATGGGGACGTTTGAACTCAATCGCGGCGATGGTGAGAAAGTGTTTGATAATCACGGGATCGACCACACGACCGTTCAGGATCAATTGTAGAATCTGATTTTGAACGAAAGGTAATTGGTTCTTGGAGGTGAGAATGAGGTCCTGATGACTGGCTACATAACGGTCAAAGGATTGTTGCAGTTGGGCTGCCTCAGAATGGGCCAAGCTATCACTGAGCGGCTTGGGGAGACTGGCTTCCAACTGACGGATGATCGAGTATTGACGTTTACTGAACCAGTGGATCAACAGACCACCTAAGGTCAAGATCAAACAAAAGAGCCATAAGTAATGATTGAGAAAGGTCAGCAGCGGGTGACTAGGGGCAGCTGGACGTGTGTAGGAAACGACTTTGAAAAAACCGGTATCGCTCGACCGTGTTTGCAACGCAATCGTTGTTTTGTCACGCTTGAATTTCACAGGTTGGTTTTGCGAATGGTTATTTTCCAGCAGTTGTCGACCAGCCGGACTTGCAGTGAGTTCTGCTAAAGAGATGCCAGCTAGCTGGTCATGAGGTAATAAAATGCTGCGTTGGTTCTGAGCGATGCCTAAGACTTGATTCTTAGAAACGGCGCTGGTCGCCAGCCAATCTTGTAGGCGGCCGCTGTTCAGCACAAAGAAGACGGTGCCTTTAGGACCAGTATCATGTACCACCAGCGGAACTTTCAGGCAAAGCGTACTTTCTAAGGCCCCATTTGGATTGCTGATGGGAGTAATGACCAATTCTGGGGTACTGGTGTGCAGAGCGGCTGTGATTTGTGCCGGCTGCAGTTGCGGCGCCAACAGATGATAGGTCTGAATTGCTGGGTCCGTGTCATAGGTGCCATCCGTTGCATAAAGCGTGTTGGGATTTCGATAAAGGTTAATAAAAATTTTATCGATCAGGGTGGTGCTGAGATTATAGCGTTGGATCGCCTGCTCGATCGTGTGAAAATCTTCTGGGGTATTAGGTTCCACAAAGAAATCATCATCAAGTGCGATCTGGTTGGCGGTGCTAATCAAATGGGCAATGGTGTTATCTAGGCCGTCAGTGATCTGATCCAAGGCGTGTTCCTGGGTAGTGGCCACAATGCGTTTTTGATTGGCGACTTCTTCACGGAGCCAATTGCCGCTGAGAATCAGAATCGGGATCAAGAAGATCACGAGAAAGAAGAACCAGTACATGGTGATGATTTTTTTAGGTTGCCAGTGACGCAACCACTTAATCAAGGTTAGTCACATCCTGTTGGCTAATGAAAGCCTCGACGAAAAGACAGGAGCGATAGGAGAACCAGATCAACGGGGTCAAGTACAGCGGGATCAGTGCGATGATCGAGAGGACTGGGAAGAGGACAATCAAGGCCGTGATCAAAACGATTCCTAGGGCGATCGCTAGTGTGTTGCTGAATTTCGCGATCGAGATGATCCAGGCTTGGCGGAAATATTGCCAGAAGGTCAATTGGTAGCGGGCGTAGATCGTGAGAATATATAACCAGTAGATCAAAGTCATCGCTAGTAAAACAATCAAGCCATACTGGAGCCAGGTGGAGTGCAAGAAGCTGCGGTTGACCGCAAAGTCCACCAAGAGTAGTGCCATTAGAATGGCACCTAAGTAGCTAATCCCATTAAATTCACAGAAAGATGTTTGATAGAAGTTTTGAAATTCTTGATAGAGCGGCGCGAAACGTTCGTTACTTCCCGCGAAACGGTTATGCCAGTCGTCAGTCCGTGTCAGTCGACGAATCAATAACTTGGCGCAGCTGGCCAATGCTGGAAAGAACCCCAACACGACGAACCCGCGGATCGTGAACCACAGCCAAAGCAATTGTAGCTTGAGGCCAAAGACGAGTAAATAACCAAGATCGATAGTTAGTTTGACGATACCACGTGGTTCTGTTTTCATGTTGATCAGACTCCCTTACTTTGTTCTGGCCAGTTTGTCAGCCGGCTCCCGCCTCCCATTATAATGAGTTTGCGGGGAAGTGCTGCCGGCTTATACGCCAGAAATTTTACTAGTTGTGACAATTTCTGAATAGAGACCGCGACCAATACTATTTGCGGTGACGGTACCATTGACTAAGTTAGGTTCAGTTAGTTCGGGCAGTGTGTTGACCGTACCATCGGCCCAGTCCATTAGGCGGACCTGGCTAGAGTGGCAGCGCGCGATCAATCCGCCATAACGAATATCCATGACTTCCCAGCCAAACGGCGAGTAGAGGCTTAGCCACACTTGGCGATGGGCCGTCTGCAAGGCCGTTAACTGTTGGGCGAGTTTGGTTAATTCAGGGACAACCTGAGCCATTGCTGAGCGATCTTGTGCCTGGTAATGCTGTTGAATCAGAGTCAGGAGCCGATTTTTCAAGACCAATGTCCGTGCTAATTCCTGATAAAAGCGGAAAAGTTCGGTCTCGTCCGGCTGCACCTGCACCTGATCCAGTTTCGCCTGTAATTGTTGATAGTGTCTGGCCAAATCAACTTGGGCGAAATTAGCCTGAAACAGAGGATGCAGGAGGTCCTCATATAGTAGGATCTTACTTGGATTGGTGGCGTCGGGATTGCCCGCGGTCAATTCGGGTAATTGGTCGAATTCATCGAGCAACCAGTAATTAGCGGCTTGTTTGTTCTGATAGGTGCTAAAAGCGGCTGCCAATGCTTCCGAGGTTGGGGTAGCTTGATGATAGACTTGCTCCGCGAACGCTTGAATGCCCAAGGCGCCTGCGGTGAATGGCGTCTCACCACCGTCATCGCCCCACATGGTGGCGTAAACGGTTTTAACACCAACTTTCTTAGCACCGGCCATTCCTGCCGCCATTGTGCGCATGGTCTTGCCATAGTTTGGTGCCAACCCATTCCAAGTCCAAACACCTGTCGCGAAACTGACCGGTGTGCCTAATTCTTGTTGGAGGCGTAGAACTTGTTCGTAATTCTCTTGGCTATTGTTGTAATAGTCCCAATACATCAAATCAACCTCGGGAATCTGCTCCTTCAGGTCCTCAGGAAAGACGGTCTGGGGATCACCATAACCAAAACCAGCGGCGTTGAACCACATGTCACTCCACATGATCGCATCGAGATCCAGGGACTTGGTAATGGCGATCACTTGGCGAACGTGATCCAGCATGATTTTGGTGCGGTCGACCCAACCGTGTTGATTCAAATAGATGCCACGGCCAAGGTCGTGTGCTTCATCCATGCCGATATGGATCTTCTGCGAACGAAATGGTCGGGTTGCCGCCGCAATGATTTTGCGTAGGAAATCGTAGGTTTTCGGTTCATCAACTAGAAGAATGCCATCAGTGTCGCGAATCTGATCCATAAAATGCCATTTCATCGGGTTGATCAAGTGGGCGAGGGTTTGGATGCAAGGAATCAATTCCACACCCAGACTGTGAGCGTAATCATCGGCAGCTTGTAACTCTGACTCTGTCAAACGACCGCGTTGGTAACCCCAATAAGGATAGTC
This sequence comes from Lapidilactobacillus salsurivasis, assembly GCF_054785215.1. Classification (NCBI taxonomy): domain Bacteria; kingdom Bacillati; phylum Bacillota; class Bacilli; order Lactobacillales; family Lactobacillaceae; genus Lapidilactobacillus; species Lapidilactobacillus salsurivasis. Next base: position 190,273 of record NZ_BAAABI010000004.1, read on the forward strand.
TTCAACTTGATACACATCTTCCATATAAAGGAGGGCCGCATTCAGACCTAACTTGGCGCTGAGGCGAATCATTTGCTTGAGCCCGGTGAGATTCAGAGCGGCATTACGAGACATATCGATCATCAAACCACTAGTTGTAAACTGAGGAGTCTCGTTCAGTTGCAGCGGTTGGTCTGTTTTGATGGCGGCGACCAGAGCCGTCAATCCCCGGAAGAAGGCGGCTGGGTATGGGTAGGCGATGGTCGCCTGACCTTCTTGGTAAGTGACCGTCAAATCGGTGACCTGAGTTTGCGCCGTGATGGGTACACCATCGGCTGCGATCTGGTAACCTAATTCGGTTTGCAGCAAGTCGATTCCGGTGGCTAATTCACCGGGTACGGACATGAAATTCAATTTGATCAAAATGATTCCCTCCATAACTAGATTGGGGGTTGAACCCCCATAAATTCAAAAATGCACCGCGCAAAACGGCGTTATAACGATATAGCGCTTACATTTATCGTGCCAACATCTCTTTAGTTTACCTGATATATCAACAATCAACACTGACAAAACTATAGATTTTGTGCAGAATCAATGGAACTTGAAGATCCGTCAATTGGTCACGACATTGAAAAGAATACTTTGCTTGATGTACCATTGCTGACCTTGCCGCGTGAATTCCAGATTACTTTCGAGCACCTGCTGTTTGGCTTGACCTTTAGTAGTCTGAAGCTGATCAACCTTCGCCACGAGACGATCCGCTGTTTGTTTCTGCACGGTGAAGTGTCGAAGTTTGAGCTGGGTGTGTTGTTGCTTGAATGTTGGCGCTAGTTCTTTCTCCGTTGTTGCCCGTTTTGAAGGTGCAATTGTGGCCAAATAAGCCGCTAGATCACCTTGATTGGTGGCCTTGATATTGGCCTGCAAAACGCGTTTGGCGGCTTGACGATCCGCTTGAACCGTTGTAGGCGCTAAATCAGCCACCACTACTTGACGGTCCTTCTGCGAGAACCAAATCAAACCGATCACCAATAAGCTGGCCAAACTAATGACGAAAACTTTTCCAAATTGACGCATGTCTCAACCTCCTCTGTGATGAAAAGGCTATCATTCACGCTATGAAGTATAGCAGGTGTAACGCCACAGCGACAAGCAAAGGTTAAGAACTGCATAGTCTAAAATTTCGCATATTGTAATCGCTTACTCATCCGGGTTATGCTCGATATGCAAAAAGGAGGGAGCACATGTCAGAGCAAGATTCTGAACGTCAAGATATTGAGCAAGCCAAGGCAGGGCCGTTAACGCCAGCCGATTTTGCTCAATATCCTGAATATTCAGCTTTAAAAAAGAATTGGCACTGGTTCCAAAATCAGAAGATCGGCGTCCTACTTCACTGGGGCTTATACACCGTCCCGGGCATGGTGGAGTCGTGGCAACTATCTGATGAGGATACTTGGGCGCGAGGCAATAAACCTTTTCGGCCGAATATGCGGCAATTGAAACGGGATTATTGGGGCTTAGCTAAGCAATTCGTTCCTGATTACTATGATCCAGATGCATGGGCCCGTCTTTTTAAAGAGGCAGGGATTCGGTACGCGATCCTAACCACGAAGCATCATGATGGGTTCACTCTATATGATACAGCGCTCAGTGATTTCAAGGTGACCAATCCTGATTATCCCGCGGCGCATCTCCAGCAACCAGATCTGTTTGGTAGTTTTACGACAGCAATGCGCGCTGCTGGCGTCATGCCTGGTGCGTATTATTCTAAAGCGGACTGGCATTATCCGGATTATTGGCGCCACGATGGGTTACCTAAAGGGCGGCACGCGGACTATCTGCCCAGTTCGGATCCGCAACGCTGGCAGCGCTTCGTGGATTTCGTCCATCAGCAACTGTTAGAGATTTCCGGGAATTATGGGCCACTGGGAATGCTCTGGTTAGATGCGGGTTGGGTCGGCAATCAGCGCGAACCGTTGAATTTTGATCCGCTGATGGCACAGATCCGGAAACTGCAGCCAGAGATGTTGATCGTTGATCGCACGATTGGTGGGCGCTACGAGGAATATGTGACCCCCGAACGGCAAGTCCCAGATCCGGATCACTTACCGACGATGCCTTGGGAGAGTAATATTCCCTTGACCCATGATTGGGGCTATGTCCCTCATGGTCAATATAAATCGATCGCAACGGTAATCGCCACGATTTTACGGGTGGTTAGTTTAGGTGGAAATATTGTGCTTGGGGTAGGTCCCAAGGTTGATGGCACGATTGCGCCGCCTTATCGCAAATTGTTACGGCAATTGGGCGCTTGGTTACAGCTGAACGGTCAAGGAATTTACGGTACTCGAGGTGTGCAGCCAAGCTTGTTCAAGCGAGCAGCACAACTTGGTTGGTTCGTGACTGAAGATGCCGGGCACTACTATCTGTTTCCACAAATGACAGTGCCACCGCGGCAACTTGACTTGAAACGCTTTGATTTCCCTGAACCGATCAGCAAGGCCACCTTGTTGGGTCGCACCCAGGCCGCATTGCCACTTGCGCCGACAGGTTGCTTAGGATTACCCGGTGGTTTACGCCAACAACTGTATCCTGGCATCATGTGTGTGAAAGCAACTGCAGGTGCGCCCGAAGTATCAAAATGATCCGATGATAAAAGAAAGGAGTTGCTGAAATGGCTGCTGCAACCGCAACTGTAAGTGCACCAAAACAAAAAAAGATCCGTGAACCACTTTTTTCCAAACGACGACTGAAACAGAATTGGCAATTATATATTCTGATTTTACCTGCATTCTTGTCCTTCTTGATTTTCTCCTACATTCCGATGTATGGGATTTTGATCGCGTTCAAGGATTACGTGCCAACTTTGGGCATCTGGGGGTCACCGTGGGTCGGTTTCAAATATTTCAAACAATTTTTTGATTCCTATTACTTCTGGGACTTGATCCGCAACACCATCGGGATCCAAGTTTACGGATTGATCGTTGGTTTTCCATTGCCCATTATTTTGGCCTTAGCACTCAATGAAATGAAGGATGGTTTTTGGAAGAAATTCGCGCAAACGGTGACTTACGCGCCAAACTTCATTTCAATCGTTGTGATGGGTGGGATGTTGATTGCTTTCTTGGATCCATCAACGGGGATCATCAACCATGCCCTGGGCTTCTTCGGAGTCAAGCCGATCGCCTTTATGTCTGACCCGAAATGGTTCAAAACCGTTTACGTCTTGTCTGGCGTTTGGCAGGGGACTGGCTGGGGTTCCGTCATTTATTTAGCCGCCTTGGCCGGGGTCGACCCGAGCTTGCATGAGGCGGCGATCGTTGATGGCGCCTCGCGGGTCCAACGAATCTGGCATATTAATTTACCGGCGATCGTGCCAACAATGGTTATTTTACTGATCATGAACGTGGGGAGCTTGTTCTCCATGGGCTATGAGAAAATTCTGTTGTTACAAAATCCGCTGAATATGTCCAGTTCAAATGTGATCGCGACCTTTGTTTATAGTCAAGGGTTGATCAACGGACAGTATAGTTATGCCGCCGCGGTTGGCTTGTTCAATGCTGCAATCAACGCCGTGCTTTTGATCAGCGTTAATGCCATCGCCCGGCGTGTATCAGAAAACAGTTTATGGTAGAGAGGAGATCAACAAATGACCAATACGAATCATTTGATCAAGGATACCAAAGCTGATCGCGTCTTTAAGGTCTTTCTCTACATTTTCATTTTCCTTGCTGTCGCAATCGTGGTTTACCCCTTGGTTTATATCATCAGTGCTTCAATTAGTTCGCCACAATCCGTTAACTCCGGAGCGATGTGGTTCTTCCCGAAAGATGTCACTTGGGAAGGATATGGCGTCATTCTCAAATATAAAGATATCTGGCGTGGATACGGCATGACGATCTTTTATACCGTAACCGGAACGTTAGTCAGTTTGATTTTGACGATTCCTTGCGCCTATGCGATTTCTCGCCCGGATTTCTCGGGTAAGAAATGGTTCACCAGTTTCATGCTGGTGACCATGTTCCTTAACGGTGGCTTGATCCCCACCTACCTCTTGATCCGGAATATGGGGATGATCGACACCGTCTGGGCCATTATCTTGCCCGGTGCCGCTTCAGTTTACAATATTGTGGTTACCCGTTCGTTCTTCCAGTCCAGTGTTCCCTGGGAAATGCAAGAGGCCGCGAAAATCGATGGCGCCTCCGATTTCCAAATTTTCTTCAAAATTGTCCTGCCCCTATCCGCGCCGATCATTGCGGTAATGGCCCTGTTCTATGGGGTGGGGATTTGGAATTCCTATTTCAGCGCGTTGGTTTACTTGCAAAATAAGGCACTGTACCCGTTACAAATGGTTCTACGTCAAATCTTAGTGCTGCAAGATATGCAACAAGGTGCGGCCACTGGGGCCAATGTGACTGCCAGCGCAGCGCAAGCAGCCTATGATAAAGCAACTTTAGCCGCGATTATCAAATATGGCGTCATGATCGTTTCCAGTTTGCCGGTCATTATTGTCTATCCATTTTTACAGCGATTCTTTGTTAAGGGTGTTTTGATTGGATCTTTAAAGGGTTAATCAGCGTTTAAAAATGAGAGGAGCAAAATCATGCATTTATCAAAAGTAATCAAAGGGCTAGGAATCACAGCATTGGCCGCACTCGCTTTGGCAGGCTGCGGCAAAAAGAACGATTCCGGAGGTAGCGCCACGGCCAAAAATGATGCGAAAGTCGCCACTTCCGGCTTTCCCATCGTCAAGGACAAGCTGAGCATGACCTTGATGGCGCCAAGTATGGGCGAGGCCGAATGGAAGGACATGCAAGTTCTGCAAGATTACGCAAAAAAAACAGGAATCTCGTTGAAGTACAACACACCGCCTAACAGTGATTTTGGAACGAAATTAAATTTGGCGTTCGCATCCCAGGACTTGCCGGATATTATCTATGCGGCCGGGACCGCCAACTTGACACCGGCTAATGAAGTGACTTATGGAGAACAAGGGCAGTTAATCGCTTTAGAAAAGTTGATTCCTAAATATGCACCTAATTTGAATAAGTTAATGAAAGAAGATCCAAGTATCGCGAAATCGATCACGACACCAGATGGTCATATTTATTCATTGCCAATGTTATCACGGGGCTCGACTTCGGCTTGGTACATTGGGCCAATGTGGTATAACGGGGAATGGCTAAAGAATTTGGGTGTGACTGAATTGCCAAAAACCGCTGATGAGTTTTATGATTTACTGAAACGGTTCAAGAATGAAGATCCAAACAAAAACGGGAAAGCCGATGAAATTCCACTAAGCGATGTCAAGTTAGATGCCAGTCGTTGGTGGCTCATGTCGATTTTCGGCTTATTGACAAACGATGTTCAAAATAATGGCGATAAAGTCTTCTATACGCCAATTTCCAATCAATATAAAGAATACCTGACCTATATGCATAAACTATACGAAGAAGGCTTATTGGACAAGGATACCTTCTCCCAATCAGATGATCAAAAGAAGGCCAAAGGGAAGGCCGATCGTCTTGGGGTGTTCCAAGATTATTACTCACTATTCACCACGGGTCGTTCACAATCAGAAGCGATGAGTGATCCGATGTGGCAACCTTTGACCAGTTCTGTTTCTAAGAAGGCGGTTGTCCCTGGGAATCCTCGAATTAGTCGCGGTAATTTCGCCATCACGAAGAATAATCCTTCACCAGCTGCAGCATTACGTTGGGTCGACTATTTCTACTCACCAATTGGCGCAGCATACCTAGCTAGCGGTCCAGAGGGTCTACTTTGGAAGTACGAGACGAATAAGGAAGGTGAGAAAGTCCGTGTTTATGCTGATGGCGTCAATTCGGAGAATGCCGAGGAGAAGCGGTCTAAGATAACCCCAGATTACGGTCTGACTGTACCAAAATTATCCGGTTCCGACGCCAAAGGTGAGGCTGAATACAAATACGCGATTCGGTCATCGGCAGATGCTAGTCCAATTGATGACTTCACCAAGTTTATCAATAGCGAAACTGCTAAAAAGATCGATCCTTATGCAACTGTTCCATTCCCATTGATTTACCTAACCAAAGCTGAACAAGATTCCGTTTCAGCTACCGCCAACGATTTAAAGACCTTTGTAACGCAATCTGAGGCCAAATTTATTACAGGTGTGACACCGTTGTCCGATTGGGATAAATACGTGAAAACTATTGAAGGCATGAACGTCAAACAATATGTCAAAGTTTATCAAACGGCCTATGATCGGTGGAAGAGCGCCAAATAATTTGGAATGAATGGTCGAATTAAGCAGTGTCGCAAGCAATTGCGGCACTTTTTTAGAGGAGGAAAATGCCGTGACTGAAGTGATTGTGTACTTAGATGATAATTCAACCTGGACGCAAGCTGAGATTCCTTGGCAAAACCTGACGTGTATCAATTATGCCTTTGGGAAAATCAATGGAACCACGATCGTTCCCGAACTTAAGAAGATTGGCCTGATCAATGCGCTGAAAAGAGCACATCCGGAGTTACGGACTTGCTTGAGTATTGGTGGTTGGAGTACTGAGGGCTTTTCCGATGGCGTGGCAACCGCTGCGTCGCGGCAGGCGCTAGTGTCCAGCATTGTTGCTTATTGTCAACGCTATGATTTCGATGGGGTCGATCTTGATTGGGAATATCCCGGGATGGATTTGGCCGGGATCAAGGCACGGCCTGATGATGCTGCCCATTTTCTCGCTTTCGTGCAGGCCTTACGTCAGGCGTTGGACCAGGCCGAAAATGGTCATTCGCGGCGTTACTGGTTGACGGCAGCGATTGGGGCGGCGAAACCGCTGTTAGATACAATGAGCCCCGATGCGGATTATCACTATCTGGGTTATCTCGATTTTGTCAATGTGATGACTTACGATCTGCGGGGGAGCTGGACCCATGAAGCTAGCCATCATACCAATTTATTTGGATATGGCGACACGGCGTTCACAGCTTTATCGGCGGATCAAGCGGTTGCCAATTTGCTGGCCAAGGGGATCAGTCCCGCCAAAATCGTGATTGGGGCGGCCAGTTATAGCCGCGACTGGTTCGGCTTTCCCGCTACCGCAATTAGCGGTTTAGGGGCTCAGGCCGAAACTCTAGGCACGGGTACGACAGATTACAATCAGTTGCGCCAATTGATTGCATCCCACCCCGAGTTTCGCCATTGGGACGAGCAGGCTCAGGCGCCTTATTATTTTGATGGTCAACGTTTTTCTTCCTTTGATGATCCGCAATCAATCAAGGCTAAAGCGAACTATATCAAGCAACACCAGTTACGGGGAATCATGTTCTGGGAATATTCACTGGATCACTCAGGGGAGCTGCTGGCGACCGCGGCAGCGGAACTGCGCTGAGCTTTGCTGAAAAATTACAATAGGGATCGCTGTTCCCTAAGCAGAACAATCTGATCAGAACCGCCGAACACCGGTGAGGTTGGCAACAACTTCCTGTGGTTTGGTGGTTTTTTTCGGACAGCTGTTGGCGTTAAAGCTAGCATTGCCATTTGCCGAATGCAAATCGGTTCATTCTTGTGGAGCGCTTGAGCCGGTCAATGTGCTATGATTGCAGGTAAGTAAGAAGGAGGCCTGTTTGATGAAATATCAAGATATCAATGCGCGCACGATCGATCAGTGGGTTCGCGAAGGCTGGCAATGGGGGATTCCAATCGATCATCCCACGTACTTGGCGGCCCAGCAAGGCCAATGGTCGATGGTGTTGACGCCGACGAAAAGTGTTCCGCGGAATTGGTTTCCGGCCACTTTCGATCATTTGAAGGTGCTAGGCTTGGCTGCTGGCGGCGGCCAGCAAATGCCGATTTTCGCCGCGCTGGGGGCGACGGGTACGGTTCTAGACTATTCGCCGGCGCAGATTGCCAGTGAGCAGATGGTAGCCAATCGCGAAAAATATGAGATTGAGGCGATTCGTGGTGACATGTCAAAGCCATTACCCTTCGCGGATAATAGTTTTGATTTGATTTTCCACCCGGTCTCAAATGTTTACATCGCCGATGTGCGACCGGTTTGGGCGGAGTGTTATCGCATCCTCAAGCCTGGCGGTCGCTTGTTGGCCGGCTTGGATAATGGGGTGAATTTCCTGTTTGCTGATGATGATGAAAGCCAGGTCAAATTTAGCCTGCCATTTGATCCGCTGACTCAGCCGGAGCAAATGGCATCGTTACAAGCCAGCGATAGTGGGGTCCAATTCTCGCATACCTTGGATGAGCAAATTCGCGGGCAACTCCAAGCGGGTTTTAAATTACGGGATCTTTATGAGGATACCAATGGGGCAGGCTTCTTGCATGAGCATGGGGTGCCCACATTCTGGGCCACTTGGGCCGAGAAATAATTGTTTCTTGCTAGCGGAAAATGCGTTGACTTTGGGCCAACGCTTTTTTTGTTGGCGTGGTGGCCAGGTGAAGTGTGGCCGTGGTCATGCGTCTTTTTGAATGAAATACGCAGACGAGCGCCAACTTGCCGATGATAAAAAATCCTTGCATCTGCTGGCGAGGGTGTTATAATGACACAGTGTCATATGACAAGCCGTCATTTTTTGGCAGTTGAATCTTTAATGAGAGGAGTTGCGGTTATGCCCAGTCGTACCTTTTTCGGTTTGTCGGCAGGCAAACAACGGAAGATCATTCAAGCCGCGCGGACCGTCTTCGCGGCAGCGCCTTACACTGAGGTCACCATCGCGGATATCGTCAATTTAGCTGAGATCCCGCGGGGCAGTTTTTATCAGTATTTCACTGATAAGGAGGATCTCTATCTTTACCTTTTGAAAACATTCATGGATGATTTCCAGGCTAAGTTTCTGAGTAATTTGGTTAGTTTAGATGGCGATTTATTCGCGACTTTTCGCTTAAGTTTGCAACAAACGACCGCTTTCTTGGCCACAAGTCCTGATCGCGGCCTGTTACGGAATTTGTTTATGCGCATCGACTATCATGATTTTCAGAAGTTTTCGCAACGTCAGCCGCATCAACCGCCCCATCCTCATCATTTATTATCAAAGTGGAGTGCTGAGGTGGAACGGCAAACAGATTTTACGAAATTACGGATCGACCCAGATCAATTCTATCTTCTGTTTCGAATGTTGCTAATGATCCTGGGTCATTCAATGGCCCATTACTTCACAACCGTCGAGGAACAGCCAGAAAAAGCCAGCGCAACCTTTCAGCAACAATATGAAATGGTCCTGAGTTGGTTCGAGCACGGCGTAGCACTAAATTCGCAAGGAGGAAACAAGGATGCTTAAAATCGCTAGGAATCGTGTTTCCATTTGGGCAGTCATTGGAGCAATCCTGTTCATGACTGGCCAAGTGATCACGAATCTTTATTTACCGAACTTAACCTCGGATCTGGTTAACGACGGGGTCGCCACCGGGGATGTTAGGATGATCTGGCAGATCGGTGGGAAAATGTTGGTGGTTTCATTTCTAACGGTGATTTTCGCCTTCGGTAATGTGCTGCTGGCCGCCCGGACGTCACAAACATTAGGGAAGAATCTCCGCAAAGATATTTATAAAAAAGTCCTGTACATGTCTAACGATGAATTTGATCAGGTCGGGACTTCCTCACTGATCACGCGGACCACCAACGACGTGATGCAGATCCAAAACGTGGCGATGATGGCCTTGCGGATGATGATCATGGCGCCGATCACCTTGATTGGGGCCAGCTTCATGGCTTATCAGAAGGACGCCGAATTGACGGGGATCTTTCTGGTCGTGATCCCGATTATTATTGTGGTGATCGGCGTGGTAATGTATTTCGCCGTTCCATTATTTAAGGCGATGCAGTCAAAAACAGACCGGTTGAACTTGGTCTTTCGTGAAGGCTTGACCGGTGTACGGGTCATTCGGGCCTTTATTCGGGATAAATTCGAGCAAGATCGCTTTGATGTCGCTAACAAAGATTATACCGATAACGCCCGGCGTGTTTTCTCGATCATGGCGGCCATGTTGCCGATCATGACCTTGGTTATGAGTGGGACCAACATTGCCATTACGTGGATGGGTGGTCATTTGATCGCCAATCAATCCATGCCAGTAGGAAATATGTTGGCCTTCATGACTTACGCGATGCAGATCTTAATGAGCTTCATGATGTTGGCCATGGTCTTCGTCTTCATTCCTCGGGCCCAAGCTTCGGCGGAACGGATCCAGAAGGTCTTTGATTTGGAGACACGCTTAACGGAACCAGAGCAACCCCGGGACGTCCAAAACGTTGCCGCTGCCTCCTTAGACTTCGATCAGATCGTTTTCCGTTATCATGGCGCCGAAAAACCAGCGTTGACTGGGGTGGACGCGCATCTACGGAGTGGTCAGACCTTGGCGATCATTGGTGGGACTGGCGCCGGCAAATCGACGCTGACCAACTTGATTCCCCGCTTTTACGATGTTGAATCCGGCGCGGTCAAGGTCAATGGTTATAACGTCAAGGATGTCGCTAAAATGGCCTTGCAAGATGTGATCGCGTTGGTCCCCCAAAAAGCGGTCCTCTTCAAAGGAACATTACGGGAAAACTTGCTTTATGGGAATCCTGAAGCCAGTGATGAACAACTCTGGCACGCCTTAGAAATTGCCCAAGCGGCCGATTTCATTCGCGAGAATGATGGCTTGGAAACCTTTGTGGAACAAGGCGGGAATAACTTCTCTGGCGGTCAGAAGCAGCGCTTGGCGATTGCCCGGGCGCTGGTCAAGAAAGCGTCGATCTACATTTTTGACGATTCGTTTTCTGCCTTAGATTTCAAGACTGATGCCTTGTTACGCCAAGCCTTACGCCAAGACGCGACGATTCAAAAGGCAGTCGTGGTGATTGTCGGTCAACGGGTTTCGACCGTCGCTGACGCCGATCAGATCATTGTCCTAGAAGACGGCAAAATGGTCGGTCGGGGCACGCATCAGGAATTAAAGGCGACCAACGAAACTTATCGCGAGATCGTCGATTCACAGATCAAAGAAGGGAGTGCCACCAATGAGTGAGAAAGAAACGAGTCGTCCGCAACCGCGGCCAATGGGCGGTCACGGTCCTGGCGGCGGTGGCCGCATGGGGATGCCTGGTGACAAACCCAAAAACTTCTGGGGCACCACCAAACGTCTATTCAATTACATGGCTAAATATCGGATCGCGCTGATCATCGTGATGATTTTTGCGATCGCCTCCCAGATCCTTCAAGTTCGGACACCTAAAATCTTAGGGAAAGCGACCACAGAGATCTTTACTGGGGTCATGAGCGGGACGGCCATGCAAAAAGCCGGCATCAGTATGAAACAATTCCCGATTGATTTTGGTAAGATTGAGTCGATCATCATTACGGTGATCTTCATGTATGTCGCTTCGGCGATCTTAAATTTCGTGATGCAGTTCGTGATGACCCGGATCTCCCAGGAGACGGTTTATCGGCTGCGGAAAGAAATGAAAGCCAAGATGCAGACTTTGCCGATCAATTATTACGATACCCATTCCAACGGTGATATCATGTCCCGCGCGATCAACGATATGGACAATATCGCCGGCACCTTGCAGCAAAGTGTCACACAGTTGATCACCAGTACAGTGATGTTTGTCGGCACATTGTGGATGATGTTGACGATCAGTTGGCAATTGACCTTGGTCGCGTTAGCTACGATCCCATTGAGTTTAGTGATCGTCGGCGTCGTCGCACCACGTTCGCAAAAATATTTCGCCGCACAACAGAAGAGCCTAGGTTTATTGAATAATCAGATCGAAGAAAATTATTCTGGTCAGATCATCAATAAGAGTTTCAATCATGAAGAAGCGGCCATCGGCGAATTCGTTGAAGAAAATGAGCGCTTGTATACCGCCTCTTGGAAGGCCCAACTGATTTCGGGGATCATCATGCCTTTAATGACCTTCGTCAATAACTTAGGCTATGTTTTCGTTGGGGTCCTTGGTGGGATCGGCGTCGCTAACGGTACGATGACTTTAGGGAACGTGCAGGCGTTTCTGCAGTATACTCAACAATTCTCGCAACCGATCACGCAATTGGCCAACTTGGCTAATACAATCCAAGCTACGGTCGCTTCCGCGGAACGGGTCTTTGAAGTTCTGGACGAACCAGATATGACCGATGATCACGTTGATTTACCAGCAGTGACAACGGATGATATTTTGACGATGGAACATGTGCAATTCGGTTATCAAGGTAAGGATTTATTGATGACGGATTATAATTTGCAGGTCAAACCGGGACAAATGATCGCCATCGTTGGCCCGACTGGCGCCGGTAAAACCACGATCATCAATTTGTTGGAACGCTTCTATGATATTTCCGACGGTTCGATCCGCTTAAAGGGGACGGACACCCGGAATATGAAGCGCGCTGAGTTGCGGAAGCATTTCGCCATGGTTCTGCAGGATACCTGGCTGTTTACGGGCACGATCTACGATAACTTGAAGTATGGACGCGAAGAGGCGACCCACGATGAGATCATTACCGCGGCCAAAGCAGCCCACGTTGATGAGTTTGTGCGGCAATTACCGGATGGCTACGACACGATTTTGAACGAAGAGGCCTCCAACATTTCTCAAGGGCAACGGCAATTGTTGACGATCGCCCGGGCCTTCGTCGCTGATCCAGAAATCTTGATCCTAGACGAAGCCACTTCTTCAGTTGATACGCGGACAGAGTTACAGATCCAGCATGCCATGGGCTTACTGTTGAAAGGGCGGACCAGCTTCGTGGTGGCCCACCGGTTGTCAACGATTCGTGACGCCGACAATATCTTGGTCATGAATCATGGCGCGATCGTGGAGACCGGCAATCATGATGACCTAATGGCGCAAAACGGCTTCTATGCGGATCTCTATAATTCGCAATTTTCCGGAAACGTTGAGATCTAAGCGCGTGTTGAGCGAAAGGAGTTTTTATGATGAAGTTAAAGAAAGCCGTAATTAGCGCGCTACTGGCGGTCGGTTCACTGTTCCTCTTGGCAGGTTGTGGCAACGATTCGCTAAAGCTTGACCCCAGCGCCGCCAGTTACAGTCCTGATGGGATCGTGACGGTCGTTAAAGGAAATGTCGCTAAAAAGGCCAAGCTGACCTATCAAATCGGCGACGGCGCGAAGCAAGCAGCCCATGTGGAAGATGGGACATTCGTGATCCAAGTGCCCAGTCAGTTAAGTGATACCAAAGTCAAATTGACCGCTACCGAAGCGGGAAAAACCGCCACGAAAACAGTGACCGTCAAGAAGACCAAGTCACTGGTGCCTTACACGCAGTTTGCGATGGCCTACAACATGGCCAATCAACAGCTGAAAACCGGCGCCAAGGCCTTTCCCGTAACCATCAAGGATGGCCTACATGACCTGGTCGATGCCAACGGGATGCGGATCCGCGTCAATGTTCAGAATCAGAATGTGGTTGGCGTCGCCTATGTTTTCGCCGTCAAGAAGATGAAGAACAAGACCCAAGTCAAGAACTTCGCCATGCAATTGTCGATTTTGGCGCAAAGTGTGGGCGCTGATGGCAAACAAGTTTTGAAGGATTATCAGAAGCTTGCCAAAAAGGCGGAAAACGGCCAGACCACGATTGATAATATTTATAGCAAATCGGTCAAGTTTGAAACGAACTTCTCTACCGAAGCGCTCTATATGTATATGTTGAAGAAATAAGCTGACCTGATCAAGCTCTCATTCACGGATAAAGTGGATGAGGGCTTTTTTGGTTCGTTTTTAAAAATACCATTCCTGATTTTATTACTTTGCTTGATTGCAGATTTGGTGGGTTTGGGCGTGTGCTGGGTAAGATTGAGCCTATCTGCAATATAGGCGGAGTAAGTTACGAAGTGTTTTTGCAAGTGTGTCAGTCAAACTAGTGTCATTTCGATTGGAAAAATGGTGTGACAACTTTAACTGGCTATAATCGTTGAGTAACTGCAACGGAGTGGTTCGGGGTAAGGTCGCCGTGAAATTGGTCTTAGTGGCTGTGCCACTTAGACCAAGTCTCAGCTTTGAGATTCGCGTTCTTTGCGAAGCTCAAAGTGATGCCCACAGCGAACTTGCCCCGAACCATGCAGTGAAAGTTACAGCCAAGATACAGAAGTAGAAGCACAGCGAGCGGACCACGAATTTGTGTTAAACTAGAACCGCTTAACAAATCACGGAAAACGAGGTCGTGTCATTGTATCCGCAAACAATCAAGCTTTTAAACGAATTGGTCAGTGCCAGAATCGTTCCCGGAATCAGCTATGCCCTGATCGACCGACAACGGGTGCTCACCGAAGTCCGGGGCCAGCGGCGTTGGTTACCCACGCCGGCGCCGTTAACACCAGGCCTACGCTACGATTTGGCCAGCCTAACCAAGGTGATCGGGACGGCCACGGTTATTTTCCAGTTGGTGGCACAAGGGAGCGTCGCGCTGACGGATCCTGTCCAACAATATCTGCCGGAATTTACGGATGCCCGCGTTCAAATCCAACATTTATTGACCCACACTTCGGGCATTCATGGCTTTATTCCCCAACGCGATCAACTCAGCGGCGCCGAACTGAAGCACGCTCTGCTGCGGCTACCGGTGACGGCAACCTTTGAACGGAAAATGGTTTACACCGATGTTGGTTTTCTCTACTTAGGGTGGATCATTGAAAAAGTTACCGGCCAACCTGTTCAAACGGTGATCCAACAACAGGTGTTGACGCCGCTGCATCTATGGGAGAGTTCGTTCGCGCCGCCTGCGTCTGCTTGCGTGCCGACAACTTACGCCCATGGCATTCTCCGTCAGGGGGAAGCGCATGATCCGAAGGCGCGCCAACTAGGGGTCCATTGCGGTTCGGCCGGGCTGTTCGCCTCGCTGGCCGACGTGGTTACTTTCAGCCAATGGTACTTGGGTCAACGTCCGGATCTGCCGGCACTGCTCAGCCCACAATGGCGTCAGCGCTTGTGCCAGGATTGGACGCGCCGGCATTTGGGACGCTCCTTGGCCTGGGATCTGCGTCAAGATCAAAGTGACGGCCACCAGCTTCTTTACCATACGGGCTTCACCGGAACGTTCCTATTGCTGGACCTGGCGCGGCAACAGGGCTTGATCGTCTTAAGTAATCGCGTCCATCCCAGCCAAAAAAACGACCCCTTCTTGCAACAGCGAGAAGTGATCGTTCAGCGTTTTATTCAAGAGTTACCACGGCGCTGATCATCAATAACCAGCGGCGATGAACCCTTGTTCGGCCAGCAATTTCCGTAGCGCTAACATGGCGGTATAGGTGGTCAAAATATAAATTTTCTCATTAGGGATCTGGCCAGCTTGGGTGATGAAATCGCTCAAAGATTGGGTTTCTTTGATCTTTGCTTGCGGAGCCTCAGCGACTTCAAAGCGTAATTTGATATCTGCTTGGCGTTCACCGCCGACCAAAATCTCCGGAATCGCCGTCAGCGGTAAATCCTCAAATTCGCCGTCCCAGATCCAGCTGGTATCACGACCATCGGCGGGATTAGCGTTGAGGAGGAAACCGAGGGCGAAGGGATCAGGATCGGTTTTGATCAGGTCAAAGACTTGATTCAGACCGACGGGATTTTTGACCAAAATGATCGTGGCGTGCTTGCCATTGAGTTTGATGACCTCTTGGCGCCCAAATACTTGCTCGTCGTGGCGTAAGGCCTGCACGATTTGCGCCGGCGCGACCGCTAAATAGGTCGCGGCGCTGTATGCGGCCAAGGCGTTGTAAATATTATACATCCCGCCAACATGGATCTTAAAAGGCGTGCCGTTGATCATAAACTTGGAGAAATTAGGCCGGAGCTCTTCCACCGCGGTGACTTTGTCCGTCAACTCTGGTCGGTGGAAGCCACAATTCGGGCAGAAGTAGTCGCCTAGATTGGCGTAGGTGATACTGTGATAGTGCAGAATATGATGACAGACTGGACATAAGACCCCGTCTGAATTGAAACTGGCGCGTAAGTCGGTTTCGCTGTCATCATTGGCGAAACCATAGTAAATGATTGGGTTGGGCAGTTGGCGGTCATTGAAGATTGCCGCGTCACCATTCACGATCAAAGTTGCCGCCGGCGCCAGTTTGATGCCATCAACGATTTTTTGATAAGTGGTGTAGATCTCACCGTAGCGGTCCATTTGATCGCGGAAAATATTGGTCAGCACGAAGGCCTTAGGGGTCAGTTGCGCGCAAATCGGCGCCACATTGGCCTCATCGACCTCAAGCACGGCCAGCGCGCGGCCCTGCGGTTTCTTCGCCGCCAGAAACGCGGTCACGATGCCTTGAACCATGTTGGAACCACTGGGATTAGTCAGAACTTGATCATATTTCTGATCGAGAATTTTGGTGAGCAGGGAAGTGGTCATGGTCTTGCCATTGGTACCGGTGACGATGATCACATCGTAGCTTTTCCCGAAACTGCGCAGAAATTGGGGATCAAGTTTCAGCGCGATCTTCCCGGGAAAGGAACTACCGCCGCCGCGAAAAGTGTGCAGGAACCAATAACTGCTGCGACCAAGAAGCTTAGCTAAAGACGTCTTCAATGACATTGTTATACCTCGTTTAAATTGATGAGACTCAGCGCAATTTTTGACTGGAAATCGTGGGTGCGCTCAAGTGAAGCTGAGCGGCTTCAACAAATTTCAGCGGCGCAGAGCGTCAAGGTGAGTCTGGACTTATTTTAGCATATTTGGCCGGAGCACAACAAATCTGGCTCAAGAAATTATCAGGCGGCTGGGATTTGCGTTGTTGACGAAACGGGGCCAGGTTGCCCTGGCGCGACTTAAATGAGTGCGACCCAATCGTAATTTTTATTGGGCAATTGCGCGAGAATCGGTTATACTAAAAAGCGGAATGTATTTTTGGGAGGTAGACAAATGGCACAGCTATTCTTTCGCTATGGTGCAATGAACTCTGGTAAGACGATCGAAATCTTGAAGGTTGCTCACAACTATGAGGAAGAACATAAGGCCGTGATTCTTCTGACGAGTGGCATCGATTCCCGCGATGGGGTCGGTTACGTGTCCAGCCGCATTGGGTTGAAGCGGAAAGCTGAGCCGATCTTCCCAGAAACGAATATTTTTGAGACGGTCAAGACCATCAATCCAACCGCGGCTTGCGTGCTGATCGATGAGGCGCAGTTCTTGGAGAAACACCATGTCTATGAAGCGGCGCAAGTGGTGGATCAATTGAATATTCCCGTGATGACGTTTGGTTTGAAAAATGATTTTCGCAATGAATTATTCGATGGATCGCGTTACTTACTGCTATACGCGGATAAAATCGAAGAAATCAAAACGATTTGTTGGTTCTGTTCACGGAAAGCGACGATGAATTTGCGGGTCCATGATGGGCAACCAATTTATGAGGGCGAACAGGTCCAATTAGGCGGCAATGAATCCTATTACCCCGTTTGTCGCCAACATTATTACCATCCTGACCTGAGCCAAAATGTGCTGGATCAGTAGCTAGACACAGCTAATCATCCTTGGGTTTTTGTGAAAGAAATGGAACAGGTGAATTAAATGGATAAAATTCTAGCACAGCTAGACGGACTATTGATCCGGTATGAAGAATTAACTGAAATGATGGCGGATCCCGAAGTCATTGGGAATACCAAACGGTACTTGGAGGTCTCCAAGGAATCCGCGGGAATGACTGAGATCGTCAATAAATATCAACGCTATAAGGAAGTCATGAAAGAAATCGCGGATAACAATGATTTGATCCGCGAGAGTAATGACAAGGAATTGACCGATCTGGCGAAAGAGGAATTGGCGGAGCTAACGACAGAACAGGGCGATCTTGAACACGAGATCATGTTATTGATGTTGCCAACGGACCCGAATGATGACAAGAACATCATCATGGAGATCCGTGGCGCTGCCGGTGGCGATGAGGCCTCACTTTTCGCCGGGGATCTCTTGAATATGTATCATCGTTACGCTGAGCGGCAAGGCTGGCAATTTGAGCTGGTCGACGAGAACCGGACCGAAGTCGGTGGCTACAAAGAAGTTGCCGCGATGATCAGCGGCACCAACGTTTATTCCAAACTGAAATATGAAAACGGCGCGCATCGGGTGCAACGGGTGCCGGAAACAGAATCGCAAGGGCGCGTGCACACGTCAACGGCCACGGTGGCAGTGATGCCTGAGTATGACTCGGTTGATCTGGAAATCGATCCTAAGGATATCCGGGTTGATGTTTACCGGTCATCTGGCGCTGGTGGTCAGCATATCAACAAAACCTCGTCCGCCGTGCGGATGACCCATTTACCGACAGGAATCGTGGTTGCCATGCAGGATCAGCGGTCGCAGCAACAAAACCGGGAAAAGGCCATGCAAATTTTGCGGTCACGGGTCTATGACTTTTATGAGAGTGAGAACCAAAGTGAGTACGATGCCAGCCGGAAATCCGCGGTTGGGACCGGGGACCGTTCGGAGCGGATCCGGACCTATAACTACCCACAAAATCGGGTGACGGATCACCGCATCGGCTTGTCGTTGAACAAGTTGGATCGCATCATGAATGGTGAGATGGATGAGATCATTGACGCGCTGATCGTGTCGGATCAAACCAAGAAGTTGGAGCAGATCACTGATGACAACACCAACGTACTCTAAGGCCCTTAGTTGGGCTTTTTTGCTGTTGCAGGAAAAGGGACTGGATGATTATGGCGCGGAATATGTCCTGCTAGAACGCCAGAATTGGCGCAAGACTGATCTGTCCTTTCATGAACGGGAGTCAATGCCAGCGCCAATCTGGCAGCAGTTTCAACAAGATGTGCAAGCACTTTTGACTGGCGAGCCGGCCCAATATTTACTAGGAGCGGCTTGGTTTGCGGGCTTGCAGCTAAAAGTAACCCCGGCCACTTTGATTCCTCGTCAAGAAACAGAAGAACTGGTCGCCTGGGTCGCGGCGTTTGCCCAACAATTCCCCCGGCCCCGGATCTTGGATCTAGGCACTGGCAGTGGCGCGATTGCCTTAGCCTTGCAGCAACAATTGCCGCAAGCGGAGGTCTGGGGCAGCGATCTGAGCGCCGCGGCGTTGGCAGTGGCTGAAACCAACGGACAACGCTTGCAGTTACCGGTCAGGTTTGTGCAAGGGGACCTCTTCGCGGCAGTCGCGGCGCAACCGCCCTTCGATGTAATCGTTAGTAATCCACCGTATATCAGTCACCGCGAAGAGCCGGTGATGGATTATTCGGTCAAACACTTTGAACCGCAGCTGGCCCTGTATGCGGACAATGATGGCCTGGCCATTTATCAGCGCATCGCCAGTACTTTTTCTGCGCACTTGACGCTATCTGGTGCCTTATTCTTGGAGTTTGGTTACCAACAAGCGCCGGCGATCAAACGCCTTTTCGGTGGGGACCAAGCGCGCCGGCCGCTGGTGATCCGCCAAGATTTGGCTGGGTGGCCACGCATGGCCCAGGTCGGACCAGTGACGACGAAAGCGCCACGCAGCTGACCATGGCAGTTCTAACCGGCAGATTAGGAAAATGTTTATTTGATTAGAATTTGATGAAATGAGACGACTATATAATGGAAACAAAAATTTTCGACCCCAGTGAAATTCCGGCGGCAGCGGCGTTGTTACGGCAGGGACAGCTGGTCGCTTTTCCCACAGAAACTGTTTATGGTTTGGGCGCGGTAATCAACAACGAGACCGCCGTCAAAAATGTCTATCAAGCCAAGGGACGGCCCAGTGATAATCCCTTGATCGTTCATGTGGCCACGCCGGAGATGGTTTGGCAATATGCGCAACCTAACAAACTGGCGCAACAGTTGATGACCCATTTCTGGCCGGGACCATTGACGATTATTCTACCATTGAAGCCGCAAAGTCTCTTGCCAGTGGTGACTGGCGGGCTGAGTACGGCGGCTTTTCGGATGCCGGACAATGCGGCTACCTTGACGTTGATCAAGGAAACCGGGATCCCCATTGTTGGGCCTTCAGCCAACACCTCTGGCAAACCCAGTCCGACCACGGCGC
This sequence comes from Lapidilactobacillus salsurivasis, assembly GCF_054785215.1. Classification (NCBI taxonomy): domain Bacteria; kingdom Bacillati; phylum Bacillota; class Bacilli; order Lactobacillales; family Lactobacillaceae; genus Lapidilactobacillus; species Lapidilactobacillus salsurivasis. Next base: position 210,208 of record NZ_BAAABI010000004.1, read on the forward strand.
AGCATGTCAATCATGATCTGGCCGGGAAAATTGCCGGGATTTTAGACGATGGTCCGACCAAGGTTGGCCTGGAGTCGACGGTGATCGATCTGAGTGTGCAACCGGCGGCGATTTTACGACCGGGCTATATTACCGCTTCGGCGCTGACGCCTATCCTGGGTGAAGTTGAAACGGAGCAGCATCATGTGGCCGCAAACGTTGTCCCGAAAGCCCCGGGCATGAAATATAAGCATTATGCGCCCAACGCTCAAGTGTTGATCGTCGCGCCAGAAGTGGACTTTGCGGCGGCGGTCCAAGCCACCAGGCTGCAAGAGAGCGGACCATTAGGCGTTCTGGCCTTTGATGATCAATTGCGCCAAATCACAGCCGCGGGCAATCACGCGCCGGCTGTGGCGAGTTTTCCGTTGGGCGATGATCTGGAGCAGGCGGCACAGGAACTCTTTGCCGGGTTGCGGGCGTTCGATGATCAACCCGCGATCAAAACGATTTTGGCCGCCGGCGTTCCAGAAACAGGTCTAGGCATCGCCTACATGAATCGATTGAAGAAGGCGGCTGGCGGCCAGTTCTTTAGTTTTGACAGCATCGAAAAGTAGACTAGTTCAATTTCGGCTAGGCGAGCCAAGTTTGGCGACTTACCGTTGGCGCTGGCGCTGATGACGGCAATCGCTCATGGTTCATGAGGAATGCGGTCCGCGCCGGGATCGACGCTGGGTGATCTGAGAGAATGGCCAACCTTTGATCAGTTTCAAAGGGCCGCGTTAGTCGTGAGTGGACCAGGAAGCAGCGTGAGTTTGTTCGCTGGTTCCTTTTCTTTCGCTTATTTGCGGAAATCGGTATAATATGAGTGACAAGGAGGGGTTGCGTTTGGATTATATTGAAAAGGATCAAGAAGTTTGGGCGGCGATTCATCGCGAAGAGCAACGCCAGCGACGAAATATTGAATTGATTGCTTCAGAAAATGTGGTTTCCGAAGCGGTGCGCCGGGCCCAAGGTAGTGTTTTGACCAATAAGTACGCGGAGGGTTATCCTGGTCACCGCTTTTATGGTGGGTGTGAGTACATCGATCAGGTTGAAGATATCGCCATTGCCCGCGCTAAGAAATTGTTTGGCGCGGAATATGCTAATGTTCAACCACATTCTGGCTCGCAGGCAAATGAAGCCACTTATCGCGCTTTGTTAAAGCCAGGTGATCGGGTGCTCGGGATGGATTTGACTGCAGGCGGTCATTTAACCCATGGTTCACCGGTGAACTTCAGCGGTCAGACTTATGAATTTCACAGCTATGGAGTCGATCCCGAAACGGAGCAGCTGGATTATGCGGCAATTTTGGCACAAGCCCAGGCGGTTCAGCCGAAACTGATCGTGGCCGGAGCTTCAGCTTACAGCCGAACAATTGATTTCGCGGAATTTCGGCGGATCGCTGATGCGGTTGGCGCGCTATTGATGGTGGATATGGCCCATATTGCGGGGTTGGTGGCCGCTGGGGTCCATCCAAACCCCGTCCCATATTGCGATGTGGTCACGTCGACGACCCACAAGACGTTACGTGGCCCTCGCGGTGGGTTGATCTTGGCCAAGGCGAAGTATGCCAAGCAGCTGAATGCGGCGGTCTTTCCCGGGACGCAGGGGGGACCGTTGGAGCACGTGATCGCCGCCAAAGCCATTGCCTTTGGTGAAGATCTGCAACCGGAATTCAAGGATTACGCGGCGCAGATCATCAAGAACGCCCAGGCGATGGCCGAAGTGTTCAACGCTGATCCCACACTGCGCTTAGTCTCCGGTGGCACGGATAATCATTTATTGCTCCTTGACGTGACCGGAACCGGGTTGTTTGGTCGGGATATTCAAGAACTGATGGATTCGGTCCAGATCACGTTGAACAAGAATACCATTCCTTTTGAGCAGAATGGCCCCTTTAAGACATCGGGGATCCGCATTGGCACGCCAGCAATCACGACGCGTGGGATGAAGGAAGCTGACGCCCGTCAAGTAGCGCAATTTATCTTAGCCGTTTTGCAGAAACGTGATGAACCTCAAACAATCAATCGGTTACATCAGGAAATCAATGCTTTTGCTGAAAGTTTTCCGATAAATTGGGGCTAATCAGGTAGCTATTTAGGCTTAACTAGCATATCATTGATATGATTTAAATATTGAAAGGTGGCAAAAGTATGGGAAAGTTTACGGTTTTGAATCATCCGTTGATCCAACACAAGTTAACGATCATTCGTGACAAGTCAACGGGTACAAAGGTTTTTCGTGAGGTGGCCAACGAGATAGCGGAATTGATGGTTTATGAGATCACCCGCGATCTGCCCTTGACTGACGTCGAGATCGAAACACCAATGGGAAAAACCGTTCAAAAACAATTAGCTGGTAAGAAACTGGCTGTCGTTCCAATTCTACGGGCTGGCTTAGGCATGGTCGATGGGGTCCTAGAATTGATTCCAGCGGCAAAAGTCGGTCATATCGGGATGTATCGTGACGAGAAGACCTTGGAACCCCATGAGTATTTCGTTAAAATGCCGCCAGATATCGATCAACGGATCCTGTTTATCGTGGATCCAATGCTGGCGACTGGTGGTTCGGCCAACATGGCGATCGAGGCCTTGAAGGCTCGGGGCGCGAAAAGTATGCGTTTAGTTGTTTTAGTGGCGGCGCCTGAGGGAGTTAAAGCCGTTCAGGATGCCCATCCAGATGTGGATATCTATGCCGCGGCTTTGGATGAAAAATTAACTGAAACTGGATATATCACGCCAGGTTTAGGCGATGCCGGTGACCGCCTATTCGGTACCAAATAAGGCTTTATTCGATAAAGCCCTTACAAAGCCAACTTTTCTTTGAATTTTATTTTTGCTGGTGGTAGTATGAAGGTTGTGTTTTCTGAACATGGTTTAGAGGCTGAACACAGTATTGCCGTCAAGCTTGACTTGCCGGGATTCATAGATTGTTGGGAAGGAGGCGCGCTTTGGAGAATAAATATCAATACCTAACTTTTTTAGGACTTACATTTAATGTGGCCAACTGCCTTTCAATTATTTTGACAGCACTGGTCGTCTTCTTCCTTGTTTTCTTCCTCTCACGGAAGATCACAATGAGGCCGGGTAAACGCCAAAATGTGTTAGAGTATTTGATTGATTTTAGTAATGGGATCGTGAAGTCGATCATGCCAGGTGATGAGGGCAAACCGTTTTACTTCTATATTTTCGTCTTATTCCTTTTCTTGCTCGTTTCGAACATCTTAGGGCTGTTTCTCGAAATTAAAGTCAATGGCTTTACTTATACGAAATCACCGACGGCAGATCCAATGGTCACGATGCCACTGGCTTTGATGTCCTTAGTTCTCTCGCACTATTACGGTGCTGAAAAGTATGGGTTCAAGGGATACTTAAGTAATTTCGCTCGCCCAGTCGGTTTCATGTTGCCCATGAACCTGATTGAAGAGTTTACCAATTTCCTGACTTTATCGTTACGTCTTTATGGGAATATCTTTGCTGGCGAAGTTTTGATTGGATTGTTAGTGATGATGACTCAAGGTGCTGGTTTGTCTGGCGTCTTCGGGAGTATCGCCGCGATTCCATTGATGATGGTCTGGCAAGGGTTCTCTGTCTTTATCGGTGCGGTACAAGCTTATATCTTTGCCACATTGACTTGTGTTTACTTCTCGCGGAAAATCACCCGAGAATAAAGTTTTAACAAACTAGGAGGAATTTACAAAATGACTAAATATGTCGCTGCTGCTATTGCTGCAGGTATTGCTGCCTTAGCTACTGCCTATGGTAACTCAAAGGTTATTTCTAAAGCTATTGAAAGTATGGCGCGCCAACCAGAAATCGCTGGCGAGATTCGGAGCACAATGATCATTGGGGTTGCCTTGATTGAAGCGGTTCCTATCTTAGCAGTCGTTGTTGCCTTCATCATCCTTTTTGTCTAATAATCATTGTGACACCAATTTTTATTAGATTAGAAGGGAGCGTTGTTCATGGCAAATGGATTAGTTATTGCTGCCAAGGCTACCATAATTAACGGTAGTACCGGCGACTCGCTTATTCTGATCATAGCTTTCATTCTGTTATTGATTCTGTTGAAACATTTCGCTTGGAAACCGGTCGTTAAAATGATGGACGATCGCCAAAAGAAAATCTCAGATGACCTCGATGGCGCTGCTGATTCTCGGGCTAAAGCTGAAGCGATGGCCGCCAAGCGTCAAGCAGAATTGAAGAATTCTAAAGCTGAAGCAATCCAAATTGTAAATACCGCCAAAACAAATGGTGAGAAACGCCGTGATCAAATCGTCACCGACGCCCAAACCGAGGCTGCGCAAGTCAAGGATAAGGCGCACGCGGACGCGGATCAGGTTCGGACCGAGGCCTTAAATAGCGCTCGTGCCGAGGTTGGTCAGATCGCGATCGATATCGCTGAATCACTGATCAAGAAGGACTTGGATACCCAGGATCAACAGAACTTGATCGACGCGTATATTAAGGGGTTGACGAATGCCGATGAAACAAAATAAATTTTCAATGGCAAAACGTTACGCCAAAGCCCTTTTTGAATATAGTGACGAACAAGATCAATTGGCAACCGTCTATCAAGAGTTGCTGACGATCCAACAGGTTCTGCAAGAAACACCGGATTTTCTGGCGGTGATGAAGCTGGATTCCGTCACTACGGCGGAGCAAGTCAAACTTGTGACGACACTGGCGCAACCATTCTCGCAAACGACGCAAGACTTCTTGCATCTTGTTTATGATTATGGGCGTCTCGCCGACTTAGATTTGATTATTGCCGAGTTTGTCGAACGTTACAATGCGACGCAGGGGCTGGTCATGATCCATGCGGTCAGCGCCACCTCTTTGTCGGTGGCACAACGTCAACAGATCGGTCAGGCTTATTTACAACGTTTTAATGGAAAGAGCGCCCAAGTCACCAATACGGTCGATCCCGATTTGATCGGCGGCGTTATCGTTGAAGCCGAAGGTCGGCGGATCGATGGCAGTATTAAGACGAAGCTACTCAAAATGCGGGCGTTACTAGCTCAGCCACTTAGATAAGTTACGAGAGAAAAAGTGAGGTGAATCGGTTGAGCATCAAAGCTGAAGAAATTAGTGCATTAATCAAACAACAATTAGCAAATTATCAAGACCAACTCAAAGTTGAAGAGATCGGCACAGTCACGTATGTTGGTGATGGGATCGCGCGGGCTCATGGCTTGGATAACGCCATGGCCAGTGAGTTGCTCCAATTCTCCAACGGCTCCTATGGGATTGCCCAGAACTTGGAAGCCAATGACGTTGGGATCATCGTCTTAGGTAAGTTCGATGATATTCGCGAAGGCGACACAGTTAAGCGGACTGGTCGAATCATGGAAGTTCCTGTTGGGGACGAAATGATCGGGCGGGTCGTGAATCCTTTGGGTCAACCGGTCGATGGTGCAGGTCCGATCCATACTGAGCGGACACGGCCAATTGAAAGCCCCGCACCTGGGGTTATGCAACGGCAATCCGTCGATCAACCATTACAAACCGGTTTAAAGACGATCGATGCTTTGGTTCCAATCGGTCGTGGTCAGCGTGAGTTGATCATTGGTGACCGGAAGACTGGTAAAACATCGATCGCGATCGATACGATCTTGAACCAAAAGGGTCAAGATACGATCTGTATTTATGTGGCGATCGGTCAGAAACAATCAACCGTTCGGGCGCAGGTGGAAACATTACGTTCCTTTGGCGCGATGGACTATACGACAGTTGTCGTCGCAGGTCCTAGTGAACCCGCGCCAATGCTGTATATCGCGCCATACGCGGGTTCCGCGATGGGCGAGGACTTCATGTATCGGGGCAAGCATGTTTTGATCATCTTTGATGATTTAAGCAAGCAGGCTTCCGCTTATCGTGAAATATCCTTGCTGCTTCGGCGTCCGCCTGGTCGTGAAGCCTATCCTGGGGATATTTTCTACTTGCACTCACGTTTATTGGAACGTGCGGCCAAGCTGAGTGATGAATTGGGCGGTGGTTCAATGACTGCCTTGCCAATTATCGAAACCCAGGCTGGGGATATTTCTGCCTATATTCCAACCAACGTGATTTCAATCACCGATGGTCAGATTTTCTTGGAAAGCGATTTGTTCTATTCTGGTACACGTCCCGCCATGGATGCTGGTAACTCAGTTTCTCGGGTTGGGGGCGCGGCGCAGATCAAAGCGATGAAGAAAGTTGCCGGTACTTTGCGTGTGGACTTGGCTTCTTATCGTGAATTGGAATCATTCGCCCAATTCGGTTCTGACCTAGACGAAGCGACTCAAGCGAAATTGAATCGTGGCCGCCGGACGGTTGAAGTCTTGAAGCAACCATTACACAAACCACTGCCTGTCGAAAAACAAGTTGTCATTCTCTATGCGTTGACCCATGGTTTCTTAGACAGTGTTCCTGTTGATGATATTCAACGGTATCAAGATGAGCTTTTTGCGAATTTCGATAGTAATCATGAAGATCTGTTGACAGAGATCAAGACAACTGGCAACCTTCCTGATGAAGCTAAAATGGACGGTGCGATCAAGGCCTTCGCTGAAGGTTTCACCCCATCGGCTAATTAGTGTTGATCAGTTGCGTGTTTTTCGATTTAGTGAGCAAAGGAGTGGTGAAGTAATTGGCTGAATCATTGATCGATATCAAACGGCGGATCACTTCGACCAAGAAAACCGGTCAGATCACCAGCGCGATGCAGATGGTCTCCGGGGCGAAGTTGATCAAGCTGGAAGATAAATCAAAGAATTATCAAATCTATGCCAAAAAAATACGGGAAATCGTCACCCATCTTGCTGCTAATAAGGTTTTAGAACTTGCAGTGATGCGTCAGCACGCTCAAAGCAAAACTGGGACCACCGAAGAAGATGTCCTCTCTTTGAGTAATCTTCTCGTTGAACGACCAGTTAAGAAAACCGGTTACTTGGTGATTACCAGTGATCGGGGCCTGGTCGGTGGTTATAATAGCAATATTTTGCGCTCGGTGATGGATATTTTGTCCGACCATAAGGATCCTAGCGAATATGCCGTCATGGCAGTCGGTGGGATGGGCGCGGAATTCTTCAAGGCGCGCGACATCCAACTCGCTTATGAGTATCGTGGTGTCAGCGATGTTCCGACCTTTAATGAGGTCCGGGAAATCGTTAAAACAATGGTGACCATGTTTGATGATGGTGTTTTCGACGAACTTTATGTTTGCTACAATCACCACGTCAACTCCCTGTCATCAGCGTTTCGAGCTGAGAAGATGTTGCCGATCACCGATTTAGATACCGACAAAGTCAATGATGACGCGGCGACGGAATATTTAGCAGATCCTTCTGTTGACGTTGCGTTGAACGCCATTTTGCCTCAGTATGCTGAGAGTTTGATTTTCGGCGCGATCATGGACGCCAAAACGGCGGAGCACGCTTCGTCGATGACGGCCATGAAGAGTGCCACGGATAACGCCAATGATCTGATTCGGGACTTGTCGACACAGTTGAACCGTGCGCGGCAGGCTCAAATCACAACGGAAATCACCGAAATCGTTGGCGGTGCTGCAGCATTAGAATAATCATAAAAGATGGGAGGAATTAAAACGCATGAGTGTTGGTCATATTGTTCAAGTTATTGGACCAGTTGTTGACGTTGAGTTTCCCCTCGATGAAGGGTTACCTGATATCAACTCTGCATTAAAAGTAACGAAAAGCGACGAGACGACCGTTGTTTTGGAAGTTGCCCTTGAACTGGGCGACGGTGTAATGCGGACAATTGCGATGGAATCCACCGATGGCTTGCAACGGGGAATGGAAGTAGCTGATACTGGCGCGCCCATCTCTGTGCCGGTTGGTAAGGAAACATTAGGCCGGGTTTTCAACGTTCTGGGCGATACAATCGACTCAGGACCGAAATTCGGCGCTGATTTCCGTCGCGATAGTATTCATCGAGAAGCGCCTAAGTTCGAAGAGTTGAGTACGAGTTCTGAGATCCTTGAAACTGGGATCAAGGTTATTGATCTATTGGCGCCTTATATTCGTGGTGGTAAAGTCGGCTTGTTCGGCGGTGCCGGCGTTGGTAAGACCGTCTTGATCCAAGAGTTGATTCATAATATTGCCGAAGAGCATGGTGGGATCTCTGTCTTCACCGGTGTTGGTGAACGGACGCGTGAAGGGAACGACCTTTATTTCGAAATGAAGGGTTCCGGTGTTCTGGAGAAAACAGCCATGGTGTTTGGTCAGATGAATGAGCCGCCTGGTGCCCGGATGCGGGTTGCCTTGACTGGTTTAACGATCGCGGAATATTTCCGTGATGTTGAAGGTCAGGACGTCCTGTTGTTTATTGACAACATTTTCCGGTTTACTCAGGCTGGTTCTGAAGTTTCGGCATTGCTAGGTCGGATGCCGTCAGCCGTTGGTTATCAGCCAACTTTGGCGACAGAAATGGGCCAATTGCAGGAACGGATCACTTCGACTAAGAAGGGTTCCGTCACATCGATCCAGGCGATCTATGTGCCTGCCGATGACTACACTGACCCGGCGCCAGCGACTGCTTTCGCCCATTTGGACGCGACAACGAACTTGGAACGTAAATTGGTTGAACAAGGGATCTACCCAGCCGTGGATCCGTTGGAGTCTTCGTCAAGCGGTTTGGATCCCCAAATCGTTGGTCAAGATCACTACCAAGTTGCCACCCAAGTCCAGCATGTTTTACAGCGATATCGTGAATTACAAGATATTATCTCCATCTTAGGGATGGATGAATTGTCAGATGACGAGAAGATCTTAGTTGCGCGAGCGCGGAAGATCCAGTTCTTCCTCTCGCAAAACTTCTTCGTCGCGGAAGCCTTTACCGGTCAACCAGGCGCGTATGTGCCCGTTAAAGATACGGTAGCTGGCTTCAAGGCGATTCTTGATGGTCAATATGATGATTTACCTGAAGATGCTTTCCGAAACGTTGGGAAGATCGAAGATGCGGTCGCAAAGGCTGAGAAGATGGGCTATCATCATCAAGCAAACTAAGGGGGCGTGAGCAATGGCAACTTCACAGAAAGTGTTGACAGTTAATATTGTGACGCCTGATGGCTTGGTCTACGATCACCACGCAACCATGTTAGTGGCTTGTGCCGTTGACGGTGATTTAGGGATCATGGCCAACCACGAACCGATCATCGCGCCTTTAAAAATTGGGGAAGTCCGGGTCAAACGCACGGACAATCCTGATCACGAAGATGCGGTGGCGGTCAATGGTGGTTTTCTTGAGGTCAATGATAATGTGGCATCAATCGTCGCTGATAGTGCGGAACGTGCGCGAGATATTGATTTGAAGCGGGCGGAAACAGCCCGCGAACGGGCCGAAAAGAAGATCAAAGTTGCCGAAGCGCAGCATGATATTGACGAGGTTCAACGGGCGCAAGTCGCGTTGAACCGGGCAATCAACCGGATCAATGTTTCCAAACACCGTCGTTTCTAGCGGCGTGTCAAAATATAATGAATTTTCAAGGTCGAGCTTGCTCGACCTTTTTTTATTGGCGTAAATGGGTTAAACTGAACATATTCGCTTGGTGACGCTTAGATTCTGTTAACCAGCGAGAATGAGAAAAGGATCGGGTAGTTGCACGTGCACTCACAACAAGATTTTCCGCGACGCCTAGGCTATTTGGTGTTTGCGATTGTGCTAGACGCCGCCGCCAACGCGTTAATGATCAATAGCAATTTAGGCAGCGCCGTTTGGACGGCTTCTGGGGTCAATCTGGCCCAAGCATTGCAGGTTTCTTATGGGACAACTTTGTTTGGCTACGCTTTAGTGGTCACGGTGGCCAATCAATTTCTTTTGCGGCACTTTGATGGTCGCATGCTGATTTCAAACTTGATTTTCTCGTTACCCTTTAGCTACTTGGTCAATTTCTTTGTCTGGCTTTATCAGCCCCTTGCCTTAGGGCAGTTGCCTTTATTCTGGCGGCTACTCGTCAATTTGCTGGGGCTATTCGGGGTGGCCGCGGGGGTTTCGATTTACCAGCGCGCGAATGTGGTGCAGCATCCCAATGACGAACTGGCCTATTTGCTGCGTTTCAAGTACCTTCACGGGTCGGCAGTCTGGGGTCAATTGCTGAGTTATACGCCGCCGATCCTGGTGATGTTGGGGTGCCGGCTAGTGACGGGACATTTGACCGCCATCGGGATCGGAACCTTTTTGGCGCTGACCGTCCAAGGATTTGTGATTGGTTGGTCTGACCAGCATTTGATTCCATCGCTGAAACACCACTATTCTTTTTGATTGACTGGGCTTTCTGGTCGCCGTTACGCTGGACGGGCCTTGTGGTCACAAGCTAAGCGAAACATCATCCCCGTGTAGCGGGGGACATGAGATTAGCGGTTAGGTTCGCGTTTTCCCAACAAAAAAGTAAAAAATACGCTGATCGATCATGAAATATGATAGACTGGGGTATAATCATTTGGAGGGCACAACATGAGTTCAGTTACAATTACGGCATTATTTACGATTTTGTGTCACTTGGCTTTTATTTATCTGGCGTATCAAGTGTTGGATGTGATTCGCTTTGATGTTTTTTTGCATAGTCACCAAGAGGGTAAGGCTCGTTTATTGCGGGTGATCCTCGCGATTGCGCTTGGCTTTGCGGCCAGCTCGTTCCTACTTTCAGTTATCAACAACTTGAGCACCGTTTTCTTTGGGCTCTGATCAACATAAGGAGTTTATATGGAAGAAATCATTATCAATGGCGGTCATCGCTTGCAAGGCACTGTTGAAATCGACGGGGCTAAGAACGCGATTTTACCGATCATGGCAGCGAGTCTGCTAGCGACAGAAGGTGTGACAGAGATTGACGATGTGCCGATTCTGGCCGATGTTTACACCATGGCTGCGGTGCTGGAGTCATTGGCCGCAGAAGTGGCGTTTGACAAGAACAGTCAAAAACTGCGGATCGACGCCAGTAAATCCCTAAATTATGAAGCCCCCTTCGAATTGGTTTCACAAATGCGGGCGTCCATTATTGTGCTAGGGGCGTTGTTGGCTCGCCTAGGTGTTGCCAAAGTCGCCATGCCTGGTGGCTGCGCCATTGGCTCGCGACCCATCGATCTGCATTTGAAGGGGTTGCGACAATTAGGCGCGCGCATCACCCAAAACGGTGGCTACATTGAAGCGCGCGCGCAGAAATTGATCGGCGCTGATATTTATTTGGACTTTCCTAGTGTCGGGGCCACAGAGAACATTATGTTGGCGGCGACCTTGGCGGAAGGCACGACTTTTATCGAAAATGCGGCGCGGGAACCTGAGATCGTTGACTTGGCCATCATGCTAAGCGAGATGGGCGCCCATATTTCTGGCGCTGGGACTGAAACAATCAAGATCGTTGGCGTCAAGAAACTGCATGGGATCAGTCATCAGGTCGTTCAGGATCGAATCGAAGCCGGGACAATGATGGTGGCCGCCGCGATCACCCAGGGGCACGTTCTGATCAAAAACGCCATTGGTTATCATAATCGCCCCTTGATTTCTAAATTGACCGAAATGGGCGTTAAAATTGACGAGCGCGATGATGGGATTTTGGTTGAAGGACCAGAAAAGTTGCGACCGGTCAATGTTAAGACGATGCCCCATCCAGGTTTTCCGACGGATATGCAACCGCAAATGACGGTGGCGCAGTTGTTGGCTGATGGGGTCAGCGTGATGAATGAAACGGTGTTCGAGAATCGGTTCATGCACATGAATGAGTTGCGTCGGATGAACGCGGATTTTGAGATTGAAGGAAACACACTGCTACTCCATGGACCTGCCGATTTGCGCGGCGCTCAAGTTGAGGCGACCGATTTACGGGCGGCGGCCGCATTGGTTTTGGCTGGGTTAGTCGCGGATGGTGAAACGCGGGTCGGTCAGTTGCAATACCTAGACCGCGGTTATTATTTATTGCATCAAAAGCTGAGTTTATTGGGCGCCGATATTCGCCGCGTTGAGGTTGATGCTAGTGGTGAAGAACATCCGGTTTTGTCAGCGATTTAAGTAAAATCAAATAGTTCAGCACCAAGTTTGATCGGGCGTAAACGAGTTTAACTCTAACGCCCGATTTTAGCGGGCACCGCCAAATCCACCAATGAAGCAAATGAAGCTAATGAAGTTAGGGTAGTCACGTAAAAAGTCTGAATATTCTTTAAACTTTCGTGAACCTATCCCTGAGCGTCTTGGTTGGACTTGGGAAATGTGATATAATTTTTCAGTGAATAGCGAGAGGAGCAACAAATATGGCTAAAGATATCGGGGTCGATCTGGGGACGGCCAATGTACTGATCAATGTCCGCGGGAAGGGCATTGTCTTAAACGAACCATCTGTCGTCGCAATTGACACAACGAATGGTAGCGTCGTTGCCGTGGGCGAGGATGCTTATAAAATGGTTGGTCGGACGCCAGGCAATATTCGCGCGATTCGCCCGTTAAAAGACGGGGTAATCGCTGATTTCGATATTACCGAAGCGATGCTAACGTATTTCATCAATAAATTAAACGCGAAATCATTTATGTCGAAACTGAATATTTTGATTTGCTGTCCAACCAACATTACTTCTGTTGAGCAGAAAGCGATTGTGCAAGCGGCGCAGGCAGCCGGTGGCAACAATGTTTATCTGGAGTTGGAGCCAAAAGTCGCGGCGGTCGGCGCGGGGATGGATATTTTCAAACCCCAAGGTAATATGGTGATCGATATCGGTGGCGGGACCAGCGATATTGCAGTGCTTTCCATGGGCGAAGTGGTCACTAGCCGTTCATTGCGTCAAGCCGGGGATAAGATGGATGCGGCGATCGTCAATTATGTTAAGCAGAAACATAATTTGCTGATCGGCGAACGCACCGCCGAAACCATCAAGAAAGAAATTGGCACCGCCTATGAACCTGAAGAAGACGCCACATTAGAAGTTCGCGGGCGTGATTTGGTCGATGGCTTGCCGAAAGAAATTACGATTGACGCGGTTGAAGTGGAACAAGCCCTTCACGAAAGCCTGATGAATATTGTCGCGGCGGCCAAAGAAGTCCTGGAACAAACGCCACCGGAATTGTCGGCTGATATTATTGATCGTGGGATCATGTTGACCGGCGGCGGCGCCTTACTAAAGGGCATCGATCGCCTCTTCTCGGATCAATTGAAGGTTCCGGTTGTCTTGGCGGAAAATCCACTGGATTCTGTTGCGTTAGGCACTGGCATGTTGCTCGACAACATTGCCCACCATCAACAGCATTAAGCGGAGTGATTTGATTGAAGTTAAAAGTAGATAAAGAACATGTGCTTTCAGTACTCCGATTTCTTGGGATTACTTTGTTAGCCATGGTCATCGCGTTGTTGGTGGGAAGCGTGATCGGTTACGGGATTTCCGGCAAGGGGAATCCGTTTCAAGTTTTCTCACCAAAAACATGGCAGCATGTGCTTGATTTTTTGCGTTAGAATGGAAGGAGTTCGTTGATGCGGCGATTCTTGATTGGCGTGGTCCGCTTTTATCAGCGGTATATTTCCCCATTGTCGCGGCCGCACTGCCGTTACTATCCCACTTGTTCGAGCTACATGGTGACGGCGTTGACGAAGCATGGCGCCTTTAAGGGAACACTCATGGGGATCGCGCGGATTTTGCGGTGCAATCCCTTTGTTCGTGGCGGGTTTGATCCGGTTCCGGATCACTTCAGTTTACGCCGTCATCCTCATCCAGAATTGTTTGAAGATGAGATCATTGCTGCGAAATTTCACCCCGATAAAGTCCAGCCAAAGGAGTAAAATATGACAAAAGTAACCCGTCCCGTTGAGATTCGATTAGTTGATCAAGATGACCAGCATTGGCAAGTAGAAACTGGCCAAGGTCATTTTATTGGACGAATCGAGCAAGATGGTAAGAAATTCTTGAGCTTTTACGGTTCAGAAGAACAAGCTCATCGTCATCAGAACCTTGATGAAGCAACTCATGAGCTGATCATGCAGTTCAATTTGCACCAACATTGATTGGTGCTGACGTAAGGTAGGGAAAGTATGCCAGTAGAGAAACATTCAGAAGAGAAAAGATCGAATCGCATAGATTACGGTGTTCTTTTTTCGGTGATGATGCTGGCCATTTTCAGTATCGTTGCCGTTTATGTCGCGACTTATCATGATAGCACGGCCAGCAGTCCGATTCGCGCGGCGATCATGCAAGTGGCTTGGTATGTGGTTGGCGCCATCGCGGTGGTGGTAATCATGCAATTTGACGCCGAACAGCTGTGGAAGATTGCCCCCTATGTCTATGGAATGGGGATCCTCCTCCTGTTAGCAGTCTTGGTTCTGTATGATCGTCAAACTTTTACCAACACCGGCGCGAAAAGTTGGTTCAAATTCCACTCGTTCACGTTTCAACCGTCTGAGGTGATGAAGCCCGCCTTTATTTTGATGCTGGGCCGCGTGGTGACGGAACACAACGTGAAGTACCCCACCCATAGTGTGAAAACCGATTTCCTGCTCTTGGGGAAAATGCTTGTTTGGACGGTACCGGTGGCCATTTTGCTGAAATTGCAGAATGACTTTGGGACCATGCTGGTTTTCTTAGCTATTTTCGCCGGGGTCACCTTGGTTTCCGGCGTGACTTGGAAAATCCTATTGCCGGCAATTTCCGCGGTGGCGGTGATTGGTGGCGGGGCCATCTATCTGGTTACTCAAGACTGGGGTCAGACTTTCTTGCGCTCAGTTGGCTTTAAGACCTATCAATTCAATCGGGTCCTGAATTGGCTGAATCCGTCACAAGATACGAGTAACAGCGGGATGCAACTTTGGCAAAGTATGAAGGCGATTGGTTCGGGTCAAATGACCGGCCGTGGTTTCAATAACATTAAAGTTTACGTTCCCGTTCGTGAATCCGACATGATTTTCTCCGTGATTGGGGAAAATTTCGGCTTCCTGGGGAGTTGTGCCTTGATTTTGTTGTACTTCTTGCTGATTTACCAGATGATCAAGGTAACCTTCGATACGAAAAACGAGTTTTACGCTTACGTTTCGACCGGGGTCATTATGATGATCCTCTTCCACGTTTTTGAAAATATTGGGATGAGCATTGGCTTGCTGCCATTGACCGGGATCCCGCTGCCGTTTATTTCGCAGGGGGGCTCGGCGCTGCTCGGTAATATGATCGGCATTGGCTTGATCATGTCGATGCGTTATCATTACAAGAGCTATATGTTTACCAACAAAGAGAATGAAGAGTTTGACTAAACGTGTGCCGCGCTGGTTTTTGGCGCGGCATTTTTGCGTCGTGTTCAGGCTCGCAAGTTAACGTACTGAATTTAATTTGGAAAAGGTGATCAAATGTCATTAATTAATAAAATCCCTGCGGAAAAAGTTCTAGATTTTCGCCAAGAGGTGCCGATCGAACCAGAACAGATGCTTAGCAAAACCTTGGTTCAGCGTGATTCCTTAGGTATCACGGTTTTTGCTTTGGATCAAGGCCAAACGATCCAGCGACACCAAACAAACGGCGACGCGTTGGTCAATCTTTTGTCCGGCGTGGCGAAAATCACGATCGGGACCCAAGATTATTTGGTTCATGCTGGCGAAAGTCTGCTCATGCCCCAAGGCATCCCCCACGAACTGCACGCCGAGGAAGCCTTCCAGATGTTATTAGTTGTGGTCAAACCCGAAGGAGCCCAGGTATGATCTATGATTTAGCGGCGCTGGTCAATTATCATGACCAGCAGATCACCAGTTGCGAATTGACTGAGAAATTCGGCCTGCCCGCGGCCACGACCCTTTATGCATTTGCGGCCGGTGAGACAATCAGCGCCGAACAAAGCCCGCAAAACAAGCTGTTGTATGTCCTTGAAGGGGAGCTAACGGTTGTCACCGATCAATCGCTGACGATTCAATCAGGACAGCTCTTGACCTTGGCGGCTGGCGTCACTCATCGGTTGGTGGCGAATCAACCTTGTAAGTTTTTGCAGATCGAATTAGGCTAGACGTTCAGATTGCTGAACGCCTTTTTGCTTGATTGCAGGTTTTGGTGGGTGCTGCGCGTGGACGCAACCGGCTGGGACTGCTGTTGCGGACTGGAACGTGGTGGGCATCGTTTGAAGCCAATTCCAAAAGCGGGAATTGTCTTCAAATCGAGCCTTGTCCTAAGCGGCAAAGCCGCCAAGGACAATTTCACCACTGAGCCGCGCAGTCCCAGCCGGTTGCTGAACAGAATTGAGCCTATCTGCAATCGAAGTGAGGAATCTGACGAAGTCCTTTTGCAAGCTAGAGGTTCAAAACAATCGCCAATATTTTTGGTGGTACAGCAATACCAACTGGTTTTGATCAGGAAGTCGGGACACTTTATGCAGACTGAACATCTCTGTCTGTTTTCTTAACGATCCTTGGGTGGAAGCCGACCGAATCAGTGATTAACCAAGGACTAGCTTTGTTTATCAGGCGGATTGTACCGGAGTCACCAATTTAAAGATTGTAATCACTAACCACGGCCGTTAATTGCGGAGCGCCCTCATCAATTGGCCATAGCTGGCTAGCTGGCAGGAGCGCGCAAATGGCTGTTAAAACGTTGAGCGGCTGGAGCGAAGCGTGGCGTTGAAACGTGTTCGCCGACCCAGCTTCTTCCGCTTAGCTACGCAATTGTTCCGGAAGCAAAGTGCGGCTTCCATAACAATTGCTAGGCTAATGCTCAGGAGCTACCCGGGTCGGTTCGCACTCTGGCGTTGGTGGGCTGTTTACTAGTTGGCGGAAGGTCGGGCTGGGGGTGAGTCAGCCGCGAAACGTGTTCGCCGACCTAGCTTCTTCCGCTTAGCTACGCAATTGTTCCGGAAGCAAAGTGCGGCTTCCATAACAATTGCTAGGCTAATGCTCAGAAGCTGCCCAGATCGGCTCCCACTCTGAACCAATTATTGTTGGCGATTTATCGCCTACAATAAGGCCGAGCTTGAAGATTTTCGGTGGGTTTCCGAAAAGCTTCAAGTCGTGCCCGCAGCGTTCCACCACCCCCAGCCCGACCTGGAGCCCCACCACACCTGCAATCCACCAACGCCACGCGCAGTCCCAGCCAGTTGCTGAAAATAATTGTGCCTATCTGCAATCGAAGTTGGGTATCTGACGAAGTACTTTTGCAAGCTAGAGGTCAAAATAATCGCCAATTTTTTTGGTGGTACAGCAACACCAACTGATTTGGATTAGTTGGCTGGTACAGTTTACATTGGTTGGCCATCTTTACCTGCAAGTTAGACAATCCTTGGTGCAATCGACTGATTCAGCCAAGTCATCAAGAACTTGCCTGAGTTTATCAGACAGACTGCACTGGTGTCACCAATTTGAGAATTGTAACTACTAACCACGGTCGTCATTTGCGTGGTCTCCCATTAATTGGCGATAGCTTGCCAAATGGTGGGAGTGCTCAAACGGCTGTTAAAACGTTGAGCGGCTGGAGCGGAGAAATTCGGGGTGAGCTCGCCGTGAAATTGACCTTAGCGGTTTACCGCTTAGGTCAAGGCCTGATTTTGAGACAAGCCGCGCACTTTGCGGGTTGGCTCAAAACAGCGCCCACAGCGAGCTCACCCCGAATTTCGCAGCGCAAGCTGCGGCCAACCTACTTTCATGGCGATTTAAGTAATCTCAGCGAAAATCAGTAACAAAAAATAAGTAAAACTGAAATGAAAAAAGCAGCTGTGTTATAATGCAACTAGTAAAAGTAATTTAGCTTGTGTACGATCAAATTATTGGAGGATCTCAAAATGGCGGAACAAACATATTTTTGGCAAGAGAAAATGGCTAATGGCCAAATCAAATTAGGCTTGAACCAAGCCGCACGCGAAGAACTGGGCCAGGTCAAGTACGCGGAGTTACCGCAGGTCGATCAAGAATTGGCGGTTGGCGACACGTTACTTGCGGTCGAGGCGCAAAAAATGGTCCAGGATTTACCCACACCGATTGCTGGACGGATCGTGGCGACCCACGAGGCGTTAACAACCACGCCTGAACTATTAGATACGGATGATGACCAAGAGAATTGGATCGCGATCGTTGCCCAAGATTAAAGGTTAACTGCCTAATATTCTAGAGTTGCTTTATTTTTGGACTGCTGGTCAGGCAATATTTTAAAGCGCTGGAAGTTACTAGTTTTCAGACTATTTTTGATAAAGAGAGGTTGCTTATGTCAGTTTTAGAAGTGCGCGATCTACACGTTCGTGTTGATGATCAGAATGAACATAAAGAGATACTAAAGGGTGTCGATCTGACCATGAAAACCGGAGAGATCCATGCGGTGATGGGGCCCAATGGTACCGGGAAATCGACCTTATCTGAGACGATCATGGGGAATCCGCGCTATCAGGTGACTAGTGGCGATATTCTGTTGGATGGGGTCAGCTTGCTGGATAAGCCGGTGGACGAGCGGGCGCGGGCCGGGCTGTTTCTAGCGATGCAGTACCCAGCGGAGATCGTTGGCGTGACTAACGCGGAATTCATGCGGGCCGCGATCAATGCCCGCCGTCCTGACGATGATCCGATTTCTGTGCGCCAGTTCATCAATGAGCTTGATCACAATCTGGCGTTGCTGGACATGAGCGAAGGCATGGCTGAGCGGTATTTGAATCAGGGTTTTTCTGGCGGTGAGAAGAAGCGGAATGAAATTTTGCAATTGTTGATGATCAAACCGACGTTCGCGATTTTGGATGAGATCGATTCTGGCTTGGATATTGACGCGATGAAGGTTGTCGCTAAAGGGGTCAACTCCATGCGGGGCGCAGATTTTGGCTCACTGATCATTACGCATTATCAACGTTTATTGGATTATATCAAGCCTGATGTGGTCCATGTGATGATGGGCGGACGCGTGGTCAAATCTGGCGACGCCGATTTAGCGCGGAAGCTGGAAGACGAAGGTTACACTGGTTTGCGGGACGAACTAGGCCTGGATATTCAATTAACGGATGAGAACTAGGGGGTGTTGAGATGGTTCGTGTAAAACCTTTCACCACAGCGGCCGAACTAGCCACGTTCAGTGCAGCTCATCATGAAACGGCATCATTAGCAGCGTTACGTCAACAAGCGCTGGTGGCCTATCCACAGTTGCCCTTACCAACGTTTGAGAAAATTCGCTATCAACGTTGGCCGCTTTTTAATGGGGATTTGACGCCTGAGCAAGCTGCCAATCAAACGGCGAAGTCAGCGCCAGCGGTCACGTTAACGACCACTGACGCGGCTGACCAGGAACCGGCGATGATCCAGCAGCTAGATCTGCAGGCGCCGCGGGTCCAGTTATCGGCTGAGGCTCAAGCCCAAGGTGTTGTCGCGCTAGATTTCTTTCAAGCGCAACGAGAATATCCGCAACTTTTCGCTAAGTATTATGGGACCCTGGCAGCGCCGGCGTTGGCCAATCGTTTGGCGGCGTTCCATACGGCGGCAGTCAACGGCGGGTTGTTGATCTATTTGCCAGCAGGCGTGAAATTAACGGCGCCGCTGACTTTAGAACTCACACAAAGTGGGGACACTGGCCAATTGTATGCGCAACATCTCTTGCTGGTTGCCGGTGAAAATAGCGAAGCGACGATTTTGGCGACGCGGCAGACCACAACCGCCGGCAGCGCTAGCGCGAGTATTGTGGAAGAGTTGATTCTCGAGCAGGGGGCGCGGCTACGTTACACTGCCATTGATGGCTTGAAAAATACCACCTATCTTGCGCGGCGGGCCTATCTTTTCGCCGACGCACGGATCGATTGGGCGCTGGGCGAGATGAATGATGGCGATATCGTCACCGATTTCAATACCGATTTGGTCGGCAATGGCAGTCAGGCTGATTTCAAGGCGGTGGCGATCTCGACGGGCAGCCAGTTCCAAGGCATCACTACGCGCTTGACCAATTACGGCCTGCATACCGTGGCGAATATTTTACAGCACGGGGTGATCTTGTCTGACGCCACGCTGACCTTTAATGGCGTGGGTCACATCGTCAAAGGCGCTTGTGATTCCGATTCTCAACAAGAAAATCGGGTTTTGATGTTATCACGGACTGCCCGGGGTGACGCGAATCCGATTTTACTAATTGATGAAAATGACGTTCGCGCTGGCCACGCCGCTTCAGTTGGCCGGGTCAACGAAAGTCAGATGTATTATTTAATGAGTCGTGGTCTGTCGAAAGACTTGGCCGAGCGGCTGGTGATCCGGGGTTTTCTGGGTTCTGTTTTGACGGAGATCCCGGTGGCCGCCGCTCGCGCCGCCTTGACTGCGACGATTGAAAGGAAGCTTATTGATGGTCAACGACATCGCGATCGCGCGCAATGATTTTCCGATTTTGAAAGAAGTGGTCAATGGCCAGCCCTTGGCCTATTTGGATAACGCCGCGACCACTCAAAAGCCGCAAGCGGTGATCGACGCGCTGGTTCATTATTACCAGCATGATAACGCCAATATCCATCGGGGGGTCTATACCTTAGCAGAGCGGGCCACCGAGCAATATGAGGCGGTGCGCCAACAAGTGGCGACTTTTATCAACGCGGCCAGCGTCGCCGAGATTATTTTCACTCGGGGGACGACCACCAGCTTGAATTGGGTGGCCCAGAGCTATGCGCCGACGATTTTGCAAGCAGGCGATGAGATCGTCATCTCGATCATGGAACATCACAGCAATCTGGTCCCTTGGCAACAAGTGGCCCAACGTACCGGCGCGAAGTTGCGTTATGTAGAGTTGACCGCCAACGGCGAATTGGACCTGGCTCAATATGGTGATTTGCTGAATGCGCGGACGAAGATCGTCTCTTTGACCCACGTTTCCAACGTGCTGGGCACGATCAATCCAATCAAGAAAATGGCCGCCATGGCCCATGCGGTTGGCGCCACCGTGGTGGTTGATGGCGCTCAGGCCACCGGTCATTTCCCAGTGGATGTTCAGGAACTAGACTGTGACTTTTATGCCTTTTCTGGTCATAAAATGTATGGGCCAACCGGGATCGGCGTCCTTTATGGTCGGAAAGCGTTGTTAGCGGCAATGCCACCAGCGGAATTCGGCGGCGAAATGATCAACTTGGTGACCCGCCAAAAAACCGACTTTAAGCCGGCGCCGGCTAAATTCGAAGCAGGGACCATGCCCATCGCCCAAGTCATCGGTTTAGGCGCGGCCATCAGTTACTTGCAACATCTAGGTTGGCCAGCGATCAGCGCCCGAGAACAACAATTGACCGCGCAAGCTTATCAGGAGCTGACGGCGATCACCGGGGTGACCATTTACGGTCCAACTGAGCCGACGCGGCGCTCCAGCGTGTTGTCGTTCAATTTACAAGGACTGCATCCCCACGACTTAGCGACGGTATTAGATCTGCAAGGCGTGGCGATACGCGCTGGTCACCATTGCGCACAACCCCTAATGACCGATCTGGGTGTTAGCGCCACGGCTCGGGCTAGTTTCGCGTTTTATAATAATCAAGATGATCTGCGGCAATTGGTCACCGCCGTGCAAGCAGCAAAGGAGTTCTTTAAATTATGAATTTAGGCGGATTGAATGACTTATATCGGCAATTGATCATTGATCACGCTCAGCATCCGCACCATCACGGGGAGTTGCCCGCGGCCAGTCAAACGATCACTTTGAATAATCCCACTTGCGGTGACGTGATCAAGCTGGCGGTGACCTTTGCGGACGACCGCATCGAGCAGATCGCCTTCAGTGGTGAGGGCTGTTCAATTTCGCAAGCTTCCGCCAGTATGATGACCGATCTGGTTCAAGGCCAGACCCTGACGCAAGCAAAAAAAGAAATCCAAGTTTTCTTGGAAATGTTGATGGAAAATCCAGCGGCGACCCAAGATGACCCAGATGAGCTGTTAGGGGACGCGGCAGTTTTAGCGGCGGTAGTCAAATTCCCCGCGCGGATCAAGTGCGCCACCTTGGCTTGGAAAGCCTTAGAACAAGCCATCAGCGAGGAGGAAGCCCATGAGTGAGACGAAGACGAAAAACACCAAAAACAACGAGGAAATGACCAACAGTGTGCCAGCGTTCGTTGACTATGATTATGGCTTCAGCGATGATGTCAAGCCGGTTTTCTCCACCGGTCGCGGATTAACGGAAGCAACGGTGCGCGAGATCTCCGCGGCCAAGCATGAGCCCGACTGGATGTTGCAGATTCGCTTGCGTGCTTACAAAACCTATTTGAAAATGGCGATGCCTGATTTTGGTCCCGATTTGTCGGGCTTGGATCTGGACAACATGTTGTATTACCAAAAGGCGACGGACCGTCAGTATCGTGATTGGGATCAAGTCCCGTATCAAATCAAGGACACTTTTGAGCGCTTAGGCGTGCCCGAGGCGGAGCGGAAGTATTTGGCCGGCTCTTCCGCCCAGTATGAGTCCGAAGTGGTTTACCACAACATGCGCGACGAATTTGAAAAACTAGGGATTGTTTTCATGGATATGGATTCTGCCTTGAAGGAATACCCGGAAATGGTCAAGGACTATTTCGGGTCCCTGGTTCACATGAATGACAACAAGTTTGCAGCTTTGAATACCGCCGTTTGGTCCGGTGGCACCTTTATTTATGTACCGAAAGGGGTCAAAACCGAGATCCCGATCCAGTCCTACTTCCGGATCAACGCGGAGAATTCAGGTCAATTCGAGCGCACGCTGATCATTGTGGACGAAGGTGGCAGCGTGAACTACGTGGAGGGTTGTACCGCGCCGAATTATTCCTCGGATAGCCTGCACGCGGCGGTCGTCGAAGTTTTCGTCAAACGGGAAGCTTATTGCCGCTACACCACCATCCAAAACTGGTCCAAAAACGTTTATAGCTTGGAAACCAAGCGAGCGCAAGCGCTGGAAGACGCCACGATGGAGTGGGTCGATGGCAATCTCGGTTCAAAAATCACCATGAAATATCCCAGCGTTTACCTCGATGGCCGCGGCGCTCGTGGCACCATGTTGTCCATCGCCGTGGCCGGTGAAGGCGTGATCCAAGATAATGGCGCCCGCATGATCCACGACGCCCCCAACACCTCCAGCTCAATCGTCTCCAAGTCGATCTCCAAAGATGGCGGCGCCGTCAATTATCGCGGCACCGTTCGCTTCGGCCGCAAAAGCGATGATTCCTTCGCCCACGTGGAATGCGACACGATTTTGATGGACGAAAAATCTAAGTCCGACACTGTGCCCTTCAACGAGATCCTCAACGGCAATGTCGCCATGGAACATGAGGCCAAAGTCTCGAAAATTTCCGAAACCCAATTGTACTACCTGATGAGCCGCGGCATCTCCGAGGCCAAGGCCACCGAAATGATCATCATGGGCTTCGTCGAGCCCTTCACCAAACAACTCCCGATGGAATATGCCGTCGAGTTGAACCGACTGATCAGCTATGAGATGGAAGGGTCAGTAGGATAAGCACCTGCCTGGCGTCATCAACATTGAACAATCAATGTTGATGACGCTTCTTTTTTTGAAAAGAGCAGACGAACTACAAGACTTAAGGCAACACCCAGCAAGGAACGTTTGGCCAAAAAAAGCAGCGACTTCCCAGCCACCAGAAGCAACCGGGAAATCTCTGCTTTTTAGTTTTTTGTCAGATCAGTCTTAGGATAGCGCTAAATCAAGTCCCAGCAAGATCAGCATCAGGACTGCATAGACGCCGCTGGTCAGGGTGATCATGCTGCGGCTCAAGGGGAGGAGCCCAGTTGCGCCATTTAAATAGGCGAACCAAAAGACAATCATGATGACCGAAAACGCGCGGCCATTATGGGATAGGAATCCTAATAATTGGGCCAAGAGAACCAACGTTAAGCCAAAGACTACAAGAAGTGGCGAGCTGGCGAGATTCTTCAAGGCTACCGGTAAAACTAACAGCCAAAACAAGCTAACGCCAGCCAACAGTTCCACCAGGCGCTGGCGCCGTCGTCCATTGGGCACGGTTGGAGCCCAATCATCAACGCCGGATGATTGACAACGACTTCCTAATGCGCAAAATAGCGGTAAGGCCAACAGGACAATTAGCGGCATTAACACTTGCTGTGCAATCTTTGCTGGTGTGAAAATTGTCGCGATCCAAATAAGCGCGATCAATCCTTTATTCCAGTTTGTCAGTTCTGTCAACAGCAGCCAAATTGTCGATTTGAGTAGGCTGACGACTGAAAAATGGCGTTCACTGACTGGTTGAGCTATCAAGGGAGCAGGCTGTTCCGATATATCACCCTCGTATTTCTGATCTAGATTACCGGTAGAAGGGGCAGCGTGTTTGATCCTCAAAGGCCACTTTTGGAAAATCAAAGCAGCAGCAATGAGCACGAATCCCAACGCTAATCCCAACTGCAATAGCATGGCGACAAAATCAGCGGCATCAAGCCTGACCGCAGGAATCAGCAAATTTCTTTGCCCCACTTGAGTCTTAGTTGGACTGCCAATAATTTGGAGTACCTTCAGGACATGGCCAGACGTATTCAAACTGGCTTGATTCAAGGTGTGGTATAAATAACTCGAGCCAGATGGATTCAATGTTTTTGACCAAAGAACTTGATCGGAACTGGCCGCATTAAACATCAAGATGCAAAAAGTGACAACCACATTACCAAAATTACCACGGGTCAGAGGGAAGGCCTCACAGAAAAGCGCAACTGCGGCAATTAGGACTAGTCCGGGAAGCAGCACCAAAAAGGGTGATAAAAATTGTCCGAGACTGATCGTTTCTCCGGGGAATCTAACCACCACCATGCCCAAGGTCCCCAGCATGACGACGGCCCAAATGACCAGCAGCAAGAGTAAATTTGATAAGAATTTTCCGAAACAATAGCTTAAGCGTGGGAAAGTAACAGAACGCATGATGGCAAAAACGCCCGTTTGCCGATCGGTTTCCAACGAATTCTTGACCAACACAAAACCAAAAATTGGTAAGAAGAAACCAGTCATCAGCGCGGCGCTGATCGGCAACCAAGAGGGATTGTCGGCTTGGCGGTAGATGTTAGGGTCCAGCAGTAAGATCGCAATCGCGCTATGAGCTTGGGGCGTGGCAATGACCGCTAAGAATAACGTGAGGATCACGCCGCCTAAGAAGGAACTTCTTTTGGATCGTTCTAGAAAATCGGAGCGCATTATTCGAATCATTGGATAATACCTTCCATCATCGCCAAGCTAGCGTCCTCTAAACGAGGGGCAACGAGCTGCGCGTTAGTTGATGGCGACTCTTTGGCAATGACACGAATATGGGTCCCGTCGATTGCCTGGACGATCGAACTAACATTGTGGTCGTTTCTAGGCACTTGGCCAAAGGGGAGCACGTCTTCCCAGACATAATTCTTGACCCGATCGATCAGGGCCATTGACGTCCCTTGATAGACAAACTTACCCGCTTTCAAAATCAATAGTTTCGTCGCTGCTGCTTCAATGTCGGAAACGATATGGGTCGATAAAATGACAATTCGGCTGGTCGCAAGTTCACTCAAAATATTCCGCATCGTTGCTCGCTCCATCGGGTCCAACCCCGTTGTCGGTTCGTCAACAATAATGATCTGGGGATCGCCCAATAACGTCGCTGCCAGGCCAACGCGTTGGCGCATCCCACCAGAAAAATCTTTCAACTTGGTTTTTCCGGTCTGACTCAAGTGAAACTGCGCCAGTAATGTTGAAATTTGCTGCTTGCCCGCTTTGGCGGGGATTCCCTTGATCGCGGCAATGTAGTTAAGGTACTGGCGCGCCGTCAAATTGGGGCAATAGGGCACCTGTTGCGGCAGATAGCCCAGTAACGCGCGCATTTTGCGAGGATTTTCCAAAATATTCTGCTGATCAAGGAGAACTTCGCCACTGGTCGGTTTGAGCAGTGTCGCTACTATCTTGATGAGCGTTGATTTACCCGCCCCATTAGGACCGATCAAGCCAATTAAGCCGCCAGTCGTTAAGGAGGTACTGACCCCATCCAGGGCAACATGATCGCCAAAGGTCATCGTTAAATTATTGATCGTTAGTTCCAACTTGAATCCTCACCCTTCAACCTAAAATAAAAATCTGGAACATAAAGCCCATCGTTTTTGGTTAGCCTCACCAACCTGCCCAAGAAGTACCGCGTCATCAGAACCGTCAGAAAATCCAGTCTGTTCGGAATTATTTCTAAACGGATCCGATCATTCTCTCGTTGACAACGCTAGTTTACCCCAAGAGGCGAACAAATTAAGGCGATTCTAGAAATATCCGACGAAATCAGGGCAAGCGCACGGACCAAAGTTGGGCAAAAGAACTGACCTAAAGTTTGACGTAGTTATTCGAAAAGGGTGTTTGAAACGGTTATTTGATGAAGCTTATGAAAGCAGTGAATGACCAGCAAATCAAGGCGGAACTTGATGGGAGAACGTTGGGATTCTGGAAGCAGCATGGCTGAATCCAGCAATTGCAGGATCAAAACTTGATGCTCAAGTCGCTCAAATGCGGATAGCCATCAGAACGGACTCACGAACCACGATAATGTTGTTTAGCAATCGGTGCTACTTTTTGGTGGCAAGACAGAGATTCTTGCCGGTCATTTTCCCGCGATGCCTTGCTTCCCGCCGGATTAATCGGTATAATTCATGGGACTACTAACAAGAAATGAGGATAACGATTGATTACTGTAAGCGATGTGAGTCTGCACTTTGCGGACCGCAAACTTTTTCAAGATGTCAATATTAAGTTCACTTCCGGCAATTGCTATGGGCTGATCGGGGCTAATGGCGCCGGCAAATCAACCTTTTTGAAAGTGCTATCGGGCGAGATCCAACCGTCTACAGGTACAGTCACGCTGGATCCCAACGAGCGCTTGGCGACTTTACGGCAAAATCACTTTGATTACGAGGACAATACGGTCTTGGAAACGGTCATCATGGGCCATACCGATCTGTATCGGATCATGCAGGAGAAGGATGCCATTTACATGAAGCCTGATTTCGACGAGGCGGACGGCATTCGCGCGGCGGAGTTGGAAGCGGAATTTGGTGAGATCGGTGGTTGGGAAGCGGAAAGTGAAGCCTCCCAATTATTGCAAGGGTTGAATTTACCGGAAAGCTTTCACCAAGAGAAAATGGCGACCTTGACGGAAGGACAGAAAATCAAGGTTTTGTTGGCGCAGGCGCTGTTTGGCAAACCGGATGTGCTGTTATTGGACGAGCCGACCAACGGCTTGGACGTGGCGTCGATCGATTGGCTGGAAGAGTTTCTGATCAATTTCGAAAATACGGTCATCGTGGTTTCTCATGACCGCCACTTCCTCAACAAAGTTTGTACCCACATGGCCGACCTGGATTTCAGTCGCATCCAACTTTATGTGGGCAACTACGATTTCTGGTTGGAATCATCGCAATTGGCGCAGAAGCTGATGCAGGATCAGAATGCCAAAAAAGAAGAGAAGATCAAAGAGTTGCAAGCGTTTATCGCCCGTTTCTCGGCGAACGCTTCCAAGTCGAAACAAGCGACCTCACGGAAGAAAATGTTGGATAAGATTACCTTAGACGACATTCAACCAAGTTCGCGGCGCTATCCTTTCATTAAGTTTGTGCCTAATCGGGAGATCGGGAACGATTTGTTACAAGTCGATGATCTGTCCGTAACGGTCGCTGGGAAAAAGGTCTTGGATCATGTCAGCTTTATCCTGAATAAAGACGATAAAGTTGCCTTCTTGGCGGACAACGACATGGTCACGACAACGTTATTCAAAGTACTCACCGGCGAATTAACGCCGGATTCGGGAACGGTCCGCTGGGGTGTGACCACTAGCACCGCCTATTTGCCGAAAGACTTCACTGCTATTTTTGATGAAGAGACGTCGATTCTGGATTGGCTCCGGCAATTCGCGGAAAAGGGTGAAGACGACAATACATTCTTGCGCGGCTTTCTCGGGCGGATGCTTTTCTCCGGCGATGACGTTTTGAAATCAGTTAATGTGTTGTCTGGTGGCGAGAAGGTGCGAGTGATGTTGTCGAAAATGATGCTGCTCAAAGCCAACGTGCTGCTGTTGGACGATCCAACCAATCATTTGGATCTGGAATCAATCACGGCGTTGAACGATGGGTTGATCGACTATCAAGGCGCGATTTGCTTTGCGTCCCATGACCACCAGTTTATCCAAACAGTCGCTAATCGGTTGATCTATCTGAGCGCCAATGGGGTGATTGACCGGGCGGAGACCACCTACGACGAGTTCCGCGCGAACCCTCAAGTCCAAGCGCGTTTGGCGGAATTGGCGCCATCAGTTTAGCGTGCTCGTCTTTTTGAACGGTAATAATTGTTAAGAAGCATACAAAAGATCCTGTCCGCAAGCTTGCTGCGGGCAGGATCTTTTTCTAACTTTAGGGTGGTCATCAAAACATCTGCTAAGCCCGTTGCGCGCGGAAGGTCAGCAAATCGCTGGTGGGGTCTTGACCATAACCGGTTTGTTGCGTAATGGTTTGAAAGCCAGCCTTTTCCAGAAGCAGGCGCATTTCCGTGGGACCGTACCAGTACAAGACGAAATGGGACAGTTCTGATTGGACAACTTGGCCTTGATCCAAGAGCTCGTAGCGATGACTGTAACTGACTTTCTGGTGATGCCAGTCAAATTGTTCGCTGGTGCTGGTGAACAAGATCCCCCGCTGTTGATCCAGGGGAAAACTATCGACGGTCACCTCGCCGGGCTTGAAGTCGCTAGGCAGGGCCGTATCAAATAGCAAGAACCCATCCGGCGCTAAATGTTGATAAAAGCCTTGCAATACTGACAAGATCTGCGCTTTTGGCAAAAGGTCAAAACTGCCTGTGGGCATGATGATCGCCTGATAAGTTCGGTCTAGTTGGAGGTGAGTCAGATCTTGGTGGAAAAGGTCAGCGGTCAGGCCGGCCGCTTGTAAGTTCTCTCGACATTGATCCAGCATCTCCGTCGAAAGGTCGATCCCGTCAACTTGAAGGCCTTTTTGCAGCAAGGGGATCAGCATCCGTCCCGTACCAACGCCTGCTTCAAGGATCCTGCCGCAACAATCCGCCAGTTGTTGGGCGTAGAAGGCCAGATCACCATTCAGCGCGACCGATGGGTTTCGTAATTTGATAAACTTGGGTGCTCAATGCCCCATATTCTTTAAACATGACTGACTCCGTTCCGAGTTTGCTGGCGCGTTCCCACGCAAGAAGCCGCCGTTAGCGCTCATTTTTTTCATTGACCAACAGCTTGGTCATTTTGTTGGCGTAGAAGCTCAGCTACCGCCTGAGCCAAACTAGCCACTGTATAAGTCGCGGCCTGGCGCACACTGGCCGGACTGTCATTGAAGGTGAAACTTTGGTCGCTGGCGGTGAGCATGGGCAGGTCATTGTAAGAATCACCGATGCACGCCAGATCTGAATCCGCGATCTGATACTGCTGTTGAACCAACTTCAGCGCGCGTCCCTTAGAATTTCCTTGCGCCACGACGTCGATGTCGATCACATTTTGAAAGGCCGTGATGGGCAGGCCTAACTGATTGATCTCGTTGGTGATCCGGCGCGTTTCTTCAACGCTATCGAGGTGGAATGAGAAATTATGGACACCACTTTCTCGAATTTCGTGGAGGTCTTCGATCAAGCGCACGCCGCTACCTGGCCACGCGTGATCGAAGTGATATTGGTAGATACCCTGATCGACCATGGCAAAACTAGCCAAGTGGTCGAAATGCCGCATCACTTTGATGGCAAGTTCGGTGGGAATATCTTCTTGGTAGCAAACTTTTTGGGTACGATCGAGAATCACACTCCCGTTATTCAGAATGAAGAAGTCAAAGTCGATCAACCCCGCCGTGGCGTCAGTGATCGCCGTCAAATTGCGTCCGGTACAGATGCCAAACAGGTTACCCGCCGCTTGAAAACGGTGAATCGCCGCCAGATCTTCCGGATGAAAAGCAGGTGTTTCGTTAAAATATAAGGTGTTGTCAAAATCGCTTGCCAATAATTTCATTTTTTTAAAGGACTCCT
This sequence comes from Lapidilactobacillus salsurivasis, assembly GCF_054785215.1. Lineage (NCBI taxonomy): Bacteria > Bacillati > Bacillota > Bacilli > Lactobacillales > Lactobacillaceae > Lapidilactobacillus > Lapidilactobacillus salsurivasis. The sequence continues at coordinate 240,113 of NZ_BAAABI010000004.1, forward strand.
TCTGAAACGTGTTCGCCACCCTAGTGCTTTTCGCTTAGCTACGCAATTGTTCCGGAAGCGAAGTGCGGCTTCCAAAACAATTGCTAGGCTATGCTCGAGCACTACCCGGGGGTGGCTCACACTCTGTCTTGAAACGTGTTCGCCACCCCAGCTTCTTGCGCTTAACTAAGCCAGGCTTCCGAAGGCCAAGACCCGCCTCCAAAATCCTGGCTAGGTTAATGCGCAGAAGCTACCCGGGTTGGCTCACACTCTTTGGTTACTGGTTCAGTATAGCATGACGGTTCTGGATAAAGTAGGGCCGGTTCGTTTAAAACTGGCCGTACCGCAAGTGCTTTGAGTTGATTTGAAAAGTAGGGCTTCTATATTACTACTTCGTTTGATTGCAGGTTTTGGTGGGTGTTGCGCGTGAGCGCAACCGGCTGGGACTGCTGATGCGGACTGGAAACGTGCTCCGCGCAACTGACTTCTGTGCTTAGCTACCCAATGGCTCCGGAAGCAAAGTGCGGCTTCCAAATCCATCGTTAGGCTAATGCTCAGAAGCTGACCAGGTCGGCTCTCATTCTGATTAGAGCCGCGCAGTCCCAGCCGGTTGCTGAACAGAATTGGGCTTATCTGCAATCGAAAGCGTTTATCTGACGAAGTGCTTTTGCAAGCGAGAGGGCAAAACAATCGTCCACTTTTGGAGTGGAGCGTGGCGTTGAAACGTGTTCGCCGACCTAGCTTCTTCCGCTTAGCTACGCAACTATTCTGGAGTCATAGACCGGCCTCCAAAATAGTTGCTAGGCTAATGCTCAGAAGCTGACCAGGTCGGTTCACACTCTGGCGTTGGTGGGCTGTTTACTAGTTGGCGGAAGGTCGGGCTGGGGGTGAGTCAGCCGCGATATTATTGTTGGCGATTTATCGCCTACAATAAGGCCGAGTTTTGAGATTTTCGGCGCACTTCCGAAAAGCTCAAAATCGTGCCCGCCGCGTTCCACCACCCCCAGCCCGACCTGGAGCCCCACCACATCTGCAATCCACCAACGCCACGCGCAGCGCAAACTGCGGACAATCTACTCTGCGACTTTCTCAAGCAGACTAGATTTAGTTCACCAGGCAAGTAATCTTACCCAGCACCACAACGTGGCAGTGACGGTCAAGATACAAAAAGCAAAGCGCGAAATTGCAATCGGTGGACAGCACCAGGCTTACTTTTCTATAATGAAGTTACAAATTGGGGACTCAGCTTGTTGCTAAGGTGAGAAAAGGAGTGGGTCAGATGCAAAAGTTTTTTAATTTCTTAGAGCAGCGCTTATTACCGCCATTGAATAAAGTGGCGAATACAAAAGTGATTCGGGGGATCATGAATGCGGGACTGACGGCGGTACCGTTTACGATTGTGGCTTCAATTTTCTTGATCATCAACAATCTGCCTCAGATTTTTCCCTTCGCGGCGGCTTTCTTTCAACGCACGATCTTACGCTTCAGCGGCTTCTATATGGTCGCCAGTACGATGACGTTAGGTTCGATCGCGATCTATTATGCCTTGGCGGTGGGCTATTATTACGTGGAGGAATATCGGCGTAGTGGTGAGGAACAATTGAATAGTTTCACGGGCGCGATCTTAGCGTTAATGGCGTTCTTGATGACGATTCCTTCGGTGGCCTTCGTTAAGGGGACGGCCGCCACGAAAACAACGACGATCACGGCGGGCGCGGGAACTGTTTCTGGTGTCATGTTTTCCGGTGGTTGGCTCAGCCGCTTCGGCGGGGTCGGTATTTTCATCGCGATCATTACGGGCATCTTGGTGGTCCAGATTTATCGCTGGTGTATCAATCATCAGGTAACAATCAAAATGCCTGCTGGGGTCCCAGACGGGGTCAGTCGGTCGTTTGCCTCATTGATCCCTTCGATTTTGATCGCCATCGTGATGATCCTCATCAATCTTGGACTTGGCCTGGCGGGAACCGATCTGCATCAACTGTTGTCGGCGCCGTTTGCATTTGTCAAGAATCTAACTGGATCCTGGCTGGGGATGGTGGTGATCTTGTTGCTGATCCATCTCCTCTGGATCGTGGGGGTCCATGGGACGGCTATTGTCAAAAACAGCTTCGTCAATCCAATCTTGTTGGTGGCCTTGACGGAAAACATCAAGGGCGGTCACAATATTTTCGCTGGGGATTTCATCAATATGTGGGTTTTTATTGGCGGCGCTGGTGGCACATTAGGACTGGTTCTCTTAATGAACTTCGCGGCCAAGTCGCAACAGCTACGGGTTTTGGGGCGGACCGCCTTGTTGCCAGGAATCTTCAATATCAATGAGCCTGTTATCTTTGGGGCGCCGATCGTCTATAATCCCTATCTGATCATACCTTTTATTCTCAATCCGGTCGTGACCGCATCGTTGGCATATTTTGCCATCAAGATCGGTTTGGTCGCCCAAGTCAGTTCCAGCATCGCCTGGATCTTGCCGGTGGGCGTGGGCGCTTGGCTGGGAACTAGTGGGAATTTTCCCGCTGCGCTGCTCGCGTTGGTCAATTTGGCTGTTTCCGTCGTGATCTACTATCCGTTTTTCAAATTGTATGATCAGAAATTGGCAGCGGCTGAACAAGCCGGCGCCAATCAATCGTCCGCAAGTCTGTCCTAAGTAGAAAAGGGTGAAAAAATGAAAATTGTCGCGGCAATTGATTCATTCAAAGGCTGTGCAACTTCGGCGGAACTCAATCAGGCTGCCTTAGCGGGGTTACCCAAAGAAATCGACACGGTCAGCATCCCTATCGCGGATGGCGGCGAGGGGAGTTTGGCCGTGGTGCAGCAGGCCTTAGGCGGTCGACTTGAAACCGCGCTGGTCGCTGATCCGTTAGGACGTAAAATTTGCGTTCCGTATTTACTGACGGATCTTGCTGGTGAAACAACGGCCGTGATCGAGGCGGCCCAAGTGCTGGGGCTCAACATGATCACGGCGGTGAGCGATGCCAACGCGCGGCGAGCCTCATCGTTTGGCTTAGGCGAGTTGATCAGGATTGTTTTAAGGCGCCGGCCCGTGGTCCAGCAAATCATGATTGCCCTGGGTGGCAGCGCAACTTCTGATGGTGGTTTGGGGCTGTTAGCGGGTTTGTTGGCTAGTCCGGAAACAACCTTCGTGGCCAATCCGCTCTTGCAGTCGGCGCCACTGGATTTAACGTTACTGGCGGCGGCGCGCAGGCGACTGGCCGGGGTGCGGCTAGTTGGGTTACCTGATGTTCAGGCCTTGTTTTCCGGTTCGACAGGCTTTGCCAAGGTTTACGCGACGCAGAAAGGCGCCAGTCCACAAACGATTCGGGAGCTAGATCAGCAGGCCACGGCGCTGCGGCAGCAGGTCGTTACTGCCGACCAATTCGACTTGGATCAGCTGGCTGGAAGTGGCGCCGCTGGTGGTTTAGGCGGGATGATCGCGCTCTTGGGTGGCAGCTTGTCCGGTGGCTTGACTACTTTGGCCAGCTTGACCGGATTGGAAGCCGCGTTGTCTACGGCGGATCTGGTCATTACCGGGGAAGGCCGGATCGATGCGCAAACGCTGACGGGCAAGGTTCCTTACGGCGTGGCGCGGTTGGCGGAGCGCCATCACGTGCCCGTTTTAGCCTTATGTGGCGCTCGCTCGGCGGATATTGGGATCATGGAGCGCCTGACGTTAGGTTGTTTTTGCATTCAGGCGGCGCCGGTCTCCTTAGCGGACGCAATAGACCGGCAACGGACGTTAGCCAATGTGAACCGTTTGACCCGGGAATTGGTGCAGGTTTTCTGCGCTAGGGAATAAGCAGGTTTTCATCGAAGAAAGCAAGCCGCGGCGTTCTTTCGCCGGGGGAAGATGCTATACTTACTGGTGGTATCAGCTGAATTAAGCAACCCAAAGGAGCAATCATCATGACAACGCAAGATAGCATGGCAAAAATCAATCAGTTCCGCGACGAGCGACATTGGCGCCAATTCCATAATGAGAAGGATTTGGCCATTTCCATTTCTCTAGAAGCCAGTGAGTTGCTAGAACTGTTTCAATGGAAAACATCGGCGGAGGCGAAGGAGAAGCCGGAGCGTTTGCGGGAAGAATTGGCCGATGTTTTGATTTATTCTTATATGTTGGCGGATAATTTAGATTTGGATGTGGACGCGATCATTGCCGAGAAATTGCGCAAAAACGCGGTCAAGTATCCGGCCAGCACCAGTCATGATCTGCGGCAGACCAAGCATCAGAGTTTCGATTAGCGCGAAAATGACCAGCACCAATTCGTCCGGGTGCAATCGGCGTCGATAGCAACGTAATCTGTAAGCAGCAACACAATCTAAAGAGACTTCAAAACAGACTTCAATTGAGAGTCAGTTCAAGGTGGCAAGGCTAAAAATGTTATTGAAAAGTGGTACTTGGAATATCGCGTCAGGCTTGGGACCAGATTTACCAGCGCTGGCCGGGTTGATTCAGCAACAGGGACTGGATCTGATCGGGTTGCAGGAGGTTGATCGGCAGACTTCGCGTTGTCCCCACGCAGTCGCCGAGGAATTGGCGGAGTATTTGGGCTGGCAGGCCTTTTTCGCACCGATTTTTCCGCTGATGGGTGGTGAATACGGGCTGGCGCTGCTGTCACGCTGGCCGTTACAGGCGCGGCGGGTGATTCATTATCGGGCTAAAGGCGCGGAGCCCCGGATCTTGCAAATGGCGCAGTTGCGGATGGGTCCTGGGATAGAGCTGACGGTAGTCAACACGCATTTGAGTTTCGAGACGCCAGCGTTACGCCAACAGCAAATGCAGCAATTGCAACAGGAGCTGGCACCAGTCATTCGGCGCCGACAGCCGCTACTGATCACCGGTGACTTCAATACAGATCAGCGGGTCACTGAATGGGCTGATTTTAAGGGACCATGGCAATTGACCAATGGCGCCGCGGGCCACTGGCAGGCCACTTTTCAAGATGACGATCCGGCCATGCGGACGCGGGCCATCGACAATATCCTGTTCACGAATGGGCCGCAATTGCAACTGTGGCAAGTTGAGACTACGCCGCTATCTGACCATGCCTTGTTGCGAGCTGAATTTCAGCTGGGCTAGCCTAATTTTTACGGCCGTTATTTTGAGCGAAAAAAACACGCGTGATTCTGGGAGGCGTTCTGCTCCGCATCAGGCGTGTTTTAGTTAGCTGTAAATTGTCGGTGACGCACTGTGATCAGGCGGTCTAGTCTTGCGTGGTTTTTGCCAAGCACGAAATCCGTTGGCGCTGGGCGCAATTGAACTGACTGATTAAATGGCGGCCTGAGCGGCTTTGCGCGCGGTTAGTTGATCGATTGCCTGGTCGATGCTGGTGACCATATATTTGGCATGGTCGCGGACGATTTGCGGGCTGTTCGTGAAGGTGAAGCCATTGGCGCAGACGTCCAGCATCGGGAGGTCGTTGTAGGAGTCGCCGATACAACCGACGTCGGGATCAGCGAGGCCGTAGTAGTCTTGAATGATTTTCAAAGCCTTGCCCTTGGAGGTTTGCCAGTTGACACAATCGATCTCCGTGCCATTTTGAAAGCCTCGGATCGGCAGGCCTAACTGATTGAGCTCCTGCGTGACTGCGGCGGCGTGTTCTTCTGACTCTAAATGGAAGGACACGCGGTGGGCGGTGGGTTCGCTCAACGCTTCGGGGTCCGTGATCAACGTGATGTTATCACTTTCCCATTGGCGGGTATTGTGGTAGGCGTAAATTGTCCGATCCGTGACCACCATGCTTTCCAAGGTTGCGAAATGGTGGAGCACTTGCTTGATCGTCGCTAGTTGGAGATCAAATTGGGCGATAACTTCGCGCTCATGGTTGAGAATGACGCTCCCATTGTCCAAAATATAGAAATCGAAATCCAGAAAGTCTTTAGTCAGAATATGAATTGAATCAAAGTCCCGACCGGTACAAATACCGAAAACGTTGCCGGCTTGTTGGAAATTCTTGATCGCGGCCAAGTCGCGGGTGCGAATGTGGGGATCTTCTGGATAGAAATATAAGGTACCATCAAAATCGCTGGCGAGCAGCTTCATGAATATAAACTCCTTCTTTGATAAACGACGCCATTGGGTAATTGCATACGCCAACCGGATTGATTTGTCGCCGGTTCGCGTCAATGAGGCTTGAACGGGGTGTCACCACTGGTCGGTTAAAACCAATAGCTCTTAATTATACCGGAAAAAATGGCTGAGGTAAATGCGCCGGCGCATTTTGCTGATTGGCGGCGCTGGTCTCGCGATCGTTTATTTTCAGCAAACCACCCTGTGGATCCTAAACCTGTTATAATAAAGAAAAAATAGGATGTGACGAGATGGAAAAGCAACGAGTGGTTCGTGACGGCGTCAGTTTCGGCTGCGTGCTGGCGATGATTATTTCCTATGTTAAATGGCATAGTATTATCTGGGCGGTGATTCATGGCTTGTTCAGTTGGGTCTATGTCATCTATTTTATTTTGCGTGGTTATTGAGTTTTTTCGACAAATCAATCTGCTCTGGAGGCAATCATGCGCAAACAAGGAATTCTCCTGATCAATCTGGGTTCGCCGGCAAAACCAGCGGCGCCAGAGGTCAAAACATATTTGGCACGCTTCCTGTCCGATCCGCGAGTGATCAAAACACCCCGGGCGATCTGGTTGCCAATTCTCAAAGGCGTGATCTTGCAAAAGCGGCCAGCGAAATCGGCGGCGCTTTATCAACAAATCTGGCAAACGGCAGGGTCGCCACTGGTGATTTATGGGCGGGAGCAACAGCGCCTACTGCAAGCACGTTTTCCTGAGGCTTGCGTGGAATTGGCCATGTCCTACAGCGATCCGTTGATTCCCGATACGCTGACGCGCCTGCTGCAACATGGGGTAACGGATCTGACCGTGATTCCCTTGTATCCCCAATATTCAGGCACTACCGTGGTTTCGATTTTCGACGAAGTGATGGGTTTCTTCCGCAAAAGCGATCGAATCATCGATCTGCGTTTTGTCCATTCCTTTTTTGATCAACCGGCGTATTTGGATTACTTCGCCAATCGGATCAAGGCCAGTTTGGCTCAGGCCGAATATGATGGTCTCCTCTTTTCCTACCATGGGATTCCGGTTTCATATGTGCAAGATGGTGATCCTTACCCGGAAGAATGCCAGGCGACCACGGCGGGGATCATGGCGCGGGTCGGCGATTTTCCCTACTATCAGACCTTCCAGTCACGGTTTGGTCCCGATGAATGGTTAACGCCAGCGACGGACACCACGCTCAAGGCCCTACCAAGTCAAGGCGTCAAAAAGATTCTGGTGGTCGCGCCGGGATTTGTCGCGGATTGTTTGGAAACGATCCATGAAATCGACATTGAGAACCGGGCCTATTTCCTAGAAAATGGCGGCGAAGTCTTTACTTATTTGCCAACGTTCAACGATGACCCGGCGTTTACTGAAGTCTTGGCGAATATTCTCCAAGGCTAACAGGTCTGCTACTGGGCTACTGGGGCAATTCGGACGCTAACTTGGTGCTTGTCTAGCCCAGAAATCGCCGGTTTCTCAAGCAAATTATTATCCGCGATTCCTATTTGCTTCTATAATAAAAATAACGATTGATTACCGGGATGGTGCTCCCGTAACTTGTTCAAGTGATGGCGCCTATTAAATGCTAGCGAAGGCTAGGTTTAATAGGCGCCTTATTTGTTGGATTGTTGCGCGCAACTGGCTTCTGTGCTTAGCTACGTAAATGTTCCGGAAGCAAAAGCGGCTTCCAAAACCTTTGCTAGGCTAATGCTCGAAGCCAACCCGTTGCGCTCCGCACTCTGGGTTGAAACGTGCTCACCGACCCAGTGCTTTCCGCTTAGCTACGTAACTGTTCTGGGAGCAAAGTTCATCTCCCAAAACAGTTACTAGGCTAATGCTCAAGCACTACCCGGGTCGGTTTGCACTCTGGGTTGAAACGTGCTCGCCAGCCCAGCTTCCTCCGCTTAACTACGCTAGGCTTCTGGAGGCAAAGATCTGCCTCCAAAATCCTAGCTAGGTTAATGCTCAGAAGCTACCCGGGTTGGCTCGCACTCTGGTTTGTATCGAGGGGGGAGATTGGGATGGTGGTATCACAATTGGAACAGCAATACTTGGGTTCGGGGCTTGATCCCACGGCTGTGGCGGCGCAGCGGCAGCGCTTGGGGCAAAATAAATTGGCCTTTCATGAGCCGACGTTTGGCCATGGTGTCTTGATGCGGCTCTGGAATCCTACGGCTTGGTTACTGGAAGCGGCGATGATTTGTGAGTTCGTTCTAGGAAAACAGGTTCAGGCTATTTTTGTCCTAGTGCTGTTACTCTTCTCAGCTATTGACGGGGAAATCATGGCAACTAAGTCCAAACGGGAATTGCAATTGGTGCGCGAACAGGTTCAGTTGCAGGTCCGGACTTTGCAGCAGGGGAGCTGGCAATGGTTGGACGCCCAGGATCTCGTCTGTGGCGATATTGTCCATGTCCGTGTTGGTGACGTCTTAACGGCTGATGCTACGGTGCTGCTAGGGGGCATGAACTTGGATGAGGCCGCTTTGACCGGGGAGAGTCAGCCTCAAGAAAAGGCCAAGGGAGCAGTTGTTTTCGCGGGTAGTGTCGTTCGCCAAGGCGAGGCAATCGTTGAACTTACTGCGGTTGGCGCCCAAAGTCGTTACGGCAAAACCATTGACCTGATCAAGACTTCAGAGGCGCCGGGGCATTTGCAAAAGTTGCTTTTGCAGGTGGTGCGATATTTGGCAGCGCTGGATGCCTTTCTGGCGGTGTTATTATTGTTCAACGCCCACTGGGAGCACTTGTCTTTGGGCCAGCTGTTTCCATTTCTAGTGATCCTGATCATCGCGACGATCCCGATTTCGATGCCGGCGAGTTTTACGGTGGCCAACGCGGTGGAAGCCAAACAATTGGCCCAGCAACACATTCTGGTGACCGGATTGACCGCGATCCAGGAAGCGGCGGCGCTGGATATTCTCTTGGTGGATAAAACCGGCACGCTGACGAAGGCTGAATTAAGTTTGCGGTCGGTGGTACCCTTTTACGACTTTAAGCAGCAGGATGTTTTGACGGCAGTGGCGGCAACTACTGATTATGGGGCCAATGATCAGGTCAGCCGCGCCTTGATCAAGGCAGTGTTGGCCGCCGAAGTCCCCGTGTGGCCGCAGGTTGAATTGCAACCCTTTGCGCCGGATCATCGCTATGCCCAAGCTGATGTTACCGGCGCCGACGGGCAACGGGTCAGCTATTTACTCGGCAGTACCACGTTGCTGAATCCCGCCGTGGAACTAGCCCAGCCGGCGGTGGTGACGCAGACGATCTCAACTTGGTCCCAAGCCGGTTCAACTGTGTTAGTCTTGATTGAGCATTCGGGTACGCACACGCGCTTGTTGGCCTTGTTGGAATTGGCGAGCACCATTGCGCCTGGATCGGTCGCGGCGTTAGAGGAGTTACAGCAACAAGGGCTGAAGATTTTGATGGTGACGGGGGATACTCCGGCCACCGCGCGAACGATCGCCCGGCAAGTTGGTTTGACCGGTCCGATTTTTGACCAACATGATGACGCGATCCTGGCTGATTTCGATTGGCAACAGGGGGCGGGAGTTGCCAATATGTTGCCTGAGGATAAGTTGAGCCTGGTTAAAATGCTCCAACAACAGGGCCACACGGTAGGTATGTTGGGTGATGGCGTCAACGATGGTCCCGCATTGAAACAGGCCAATGTGGGGGTCGCGGTCAGCACGGCGACGGCGATTGCCAAGAAATCGGCTAGCGTCGTGTTGACCGAAGACCGCTTGACCGATGTTAGCGCGATCGTTGCCAGTGGCCATCGGGTCTATCAGCGGATGTTGACGTGGACCCTGACGAAATTATCCCGAACGGCCCAGTTGGCCACGTTGTTGACTTTGGGGTATTTGCTGACGGGCTTTTTCCCGGTTTCACTCAATCTGATTGTCTTTATCGTGATCATGAACGATTTGGTGACCTTAGTCTTGGGAACAGATCACACCCGCGCCAATTCATTACCCGAGCAGTGGGACTTACGGCGCTTGCTAGGGCGCGCGGGCAAATTGGCCTTTGTCTGGGTGGCTGAGGGTTTGATTTTCTTCATGCTTTTGTGGCAACGAACCGGGTTAAGTGAACCGCAATTAAGCAGTGTGATGTTCCTCTTCCTGATCAGCAGCGCGTTATTGACGATTCTGATCACGCGGCGGACCGATCATCGTTGGCATCCCGGTCCCAGTCGCGCCGTCCTAGAAATGATTTGCCTGGACCTCATTGCCACGATCTTGATGGTCAGCTGCGGTTGGTTTACCGCGGCGATCACGTGGCCATATATTATCAGCACCTTGATTTTGGCGCTAGTAACGGCAATCGCGTTGAAATATAGCTTGGGCAGCGTCGCATAGCCAGGCGTCAACGCCAGCCCAGCTCTAACAAAAAGTAAGCGATAAAGCCTGATTTTTCAGGAACTTAACCGCTTACTTTTATTTTTGATTTTAGTTGTAAAAGGCTTGCATTTTCGGATAACGTATGCAATAATTTTCATATGAACTAAACAACATATGAAGGAGACTGCAACTATGCAAATCAATCAATCCAATGAGCGCGCTGCAAGCTGCGATCAAAAACAGAATTCAACGCAACACCCTGGTCAAAAAATTAAAATCAATCAGGAACAAGCTGATCGCAATCATGAAAAAACCGCATTACGGCTTTATCTGTTAGGCCTTGTCCTATTCTTGGGGGCCTGGCTGATCAAGACGCCCAGCCCTTGGCTCAATGATATCGGCTTCGTGCTGGCTACTTTGACCGCGGGTTATCATGTCATGTTAGAGGGCTTCGGTGAAACCATCAGCGACTCCCGCCGCCAAAAACGGTTCGCGCCCAACATCCACATCCTAATGACCTTAGCCGCGGTCGGCGCCATTTTAATTGGCAGTTTCGAAGAAGCGGCCTTGTTGATCTTGATTTTTGCTGGCGCCCACTTCCTCGAGGAATACGCGGAAGGCAAAAGTAAACGTGAAATCACCAAACTACTGAAAATGAATCCGACTGAAGCGCGACTTGTCCAGGCCGATGGCACCACCAAAATTGTGCCCGTGGCGGAACTAGCGATCGGTGATCAGGTGCAAGTTCTCAATGGCGGCCAAGTTCCCACGGATGGTCGGATTCTTAGCGGGACCACCGCAATTGATGAAGCGTCGATCACTGGTGAAAGTATCCCTAAAGAGAAGACCGTGGGGGATGAAGTTTTCGGAAGTACGATCAATGGCAATGGCACTTTTCTGATGACAGTGACTAAGGATAGTAGTGAAACCGTCTTCGCTAAGATTCTGCAGCTGGTTGATCAGTCGCAGAATAATTTGACGAAAGCGGCCACGAAGATCAAGAAAATCGAGCCGATTTATGTTCAAACTGTTTTGTATTTATTCCCCTTGGTTATTCTTGCCGGCGCGTTATTGCTCGGTTGGTCTTGGTCGTTGAGTTTATATCGGGGGATGGTCTTTCTGATCTCCGCATCTCCCTGCGCTTTAGCGGCCAGCGCTGTGCCGGCCACCTTATCGGGTATTTCCAATTTGGCTAAGAAGGGCGTCCTATTTAAAGGTGGGGCCTACTTGGCTAACCTTAGTGACCTGCAAGCAATCTGCTTCGACAAAACTGGCACCCTGACTGCTGGGAAACCAGTCGTCACCGACGCCGAGTTCTTCGGGCTGACAGAACCAGAGCAGCAACACCTGTTGGCTGTGGTCACCGCGATGGAAAAAAGCGCTAATCACCCCTTGGCGACAGCAATCGTGACCAAGTTCGCTGATCAAGTTCCCGCTTTACCGATCAGCGCCAGCAATCAAGTCGGCGAAGGCTTGACTGCCACCTATCAACAAGTTACTTATCAAATCGCGAAACCCAGCGTTTTTCCAACGGTTAGCGCAACTATCAGCCAGCGGCAAGCGCAATTGGCCCAAGCCGGCAAAACCGTGGTTTACCTGGCGCAAAATCATCAGGTCGTCGGGTTGCTAGCTTTGATGGACGTGCCAAATCAGAACTCGCAAGCGGCGATTGCTTATTTCAAACGGCAACACGTGCACACAACCATGATCACCGGCGATGGGCAGGCGACCGGACAGGCGGTCGCTCAACAGCTCCAAATCGATTCCGTCGTCGCCAACGTTTTGCCCGAGGATAAGTCCAGCATCATTGCGCAACAGAAAGCCCAATATGGCCTGGTCGGCATGGTTGGCGACGGCGTCAACGATGCGCCTGCCTTAGTTAAGGCAGATGTCGGCATCGCGATGGGCGACGGCACCGATGTCGCGATCGATGTAGCGGATGTGGTCTTGATGCAAAACGACCTGTCGAAACTAAGCTATGCCCACCGAACTTCTAAACGGCTCAACCGTGTTGTCTATCAAAATATGATCTTCTCAATGATCGTGGTTTTATTGCTGGTCACACTTAATTTCATGGGCCAAATGGATATTGCTTTAGGCGTGATCGCCCATGAAGGCAGCACGCTAGTTGTGATTCTTAATGGCTTGCGGCTGTTGATCCCATCGCGGATCAAGGCCTGAGCGGGCAACGGTTGAATTTTATTGGGAGTGACGGATTCCTATTCTGATCTCTTGCTTAATTGCGGGTGTGGTTGGGTTTTGCGCGTGAGCGCAACCGGCTGGGACTGCTGATGCGGACTGGAACGTGGTGGGCGCTGTTTTGAGCCAATCCGCAAAGATCGCGGCTTGTCTCAAAATCAGGCCTTGTCCTAAGCGGCAGAGCCGCCAAGGACAATTTCACCACTGAGCCGCGCAGTCCCAGCCGGTTGCTAGACAGAATTGAGCTTATCTGCAATCGTGGTGAAGGATTTGACGAAGTTCTTTTGCAAGTGTGATGGTCAAAGCCATCACACTTTTTTGGTGGCACGGCAATGCCAACGGATTATGGAAACTTAGACTCCGTTCTTGATTTTTTTGCTTAATTTCAGGCGTGGTGGGTTTAGGTGTGGACGCAACCGCCTCAGGACGTTTGTCGTGGCTGGAACGCAGTGGGCACTGTTTTGAGCCAATCCGCAAATCCAGCGGCTTGTCTCAAAATCAGGCCTTATTCTAAGCGATAAATCGCTAAGAATAATCTCACCGCTGAGCCATACGTCCTGAGCCGGTTGCTAGGCAGAATTGAGCTTATCTGCAATTGAAGTTGGGTATCTGACGAAGTTCTTTTGCGAGCTAGAGGTCAAACAATTGCCCGCTTTTTGGGTGGTATGGCAATGTCAACTAATTCTGGAAGCCGAGATGCCGTTCTTGATCTTTCGCCTAATTGCAGGTGTGGTGAGTTTAGGTGGGAACGCAACCGTCTCAGGACGTTTGTCGTGGCTGGAACGCAGTGAGCATCGTTTGAAGCCAATCCGCAAAACCGGCGGCTTGTCTTCAAATCGAGCCTTGTCATAAGCGGCAAAGCCGCAAAGGACAATTTTACCGCTGAGCCACACGTCCTGAGGCGGTTGCTAGGCAGAATTGAGCTTATCTGCAATTGAAGTTGGGTATCTGACGAAGTGGTTTTGCGAGCTAGAGGTCAAACAATTGCCCGCTTTTGAGGTGGTACTGCAATGCCAACGGATTTGGATTTGTTGGTTGGTACAGTTTACCTAGGCTGAACATCTTTATCCGTTCCATAAACAATCCTTGGGTTGAGACCGGCTGATTTAGCCAGCTCATCAAGAACTTGCCTCAGTTCATCAGACAGACTGTACTGGTGTCACCAATTCAAGGATTGCAATCACTAACCACGGTCGTCAATTGCGTGGCTACCCATCAATTGGCAACAGCTTGTCAGTCGGCGTGAGTGCTCAAACGGCTGTTAAAACGTTGAGCGGCTCGAGCGGAGAAATTCGGGGTGAGATCGCCGTGAAATTGTCCTTGGCGGCTCTGCCGCTTAGGACAAGGCTCAGCTTTGAGATTCGCGCACTTTGCGAAGCTCAAAGTGACGCCCACAGCGAGCTCACCCCGAATTTCGCAGCGCAAGCCGCGGCCAACCTACTTTTATCTGTCTAGTGCCGCGGCCAAGCTACCTTTGCCCTCGTCGCACACACAAACTAACTTTTTCTTTGCGCTTTTTGCCAGAAATCGGTAAAATCATGTATAATAGATAAGCGTTTGGTAAATAGCACAAGATGACTAGTGTTGCGACGATCAAAGGGGCCCAAAAAATGAGTCAAGATAACAAGCTGATCGATGATGATCGGCTACTTCAAAAAGTTCAAAAAATCTTTCACATCCTCAGTAATGAAACGCGGTTGCGGATTATTTTAAGTTTGGATGAGCAAGAAATGAATGTCCGCCAATTGGAGGAAGCAGTGGGGTTGTCCCAATCGGCGATTTCCCACCAGCTGGCGATTTTGCGTGAGTGTGATTTGGTCAACTCGGAAAAGATCGGCAAAACGCGGGTCTACCGGCTGTCGGATGATCATGTGCGCGGAATGATCGACACCTTGGTGATTCACAGCCAGGAACAAGATCAGCAAGAATAATCGGTCGAAATCAAGGCAAACTTGGTTTCGGCTTTTTTGTTAGCGCTGACTGTGCTGGCTGGAACTGAGTCAGCCGGGCTAAGTCGGTGGGTTTTCGCTGCGGCAACTGGCGCTTTGCAGGAATCTTCTCCAAAAAGAATCGGTAAAATCGTTGGAAATAATTGCACTTTAAGGCTTGAATGCGCATACTAGAAGTAACGAAATCAGTTATGACGCTAGGTCAATTCTTTGATTCGGCGTCATGTGGAGGGAACTACTTATGGAAAAATGCCCAAATTGTGGTCAGGAATTGCCCGCGACTGCCACGGAGTTTTGCCCGCATTGTGGTTATCAATTGACACAAGCGCAACCGACGTCTAGCAAAGATGAAGTGCCCGCGGCGACGGCTTCGCAAGCTGCTGCCACGCCGGAGTCAGAGCCGGTCGAGCCAGTTACAAACGTGTCAACTGCTGGTCAGCCAGGTGCGGTGGATTCCAGTGCGGATTCCGATAAAGGCTCTGATGAAGGTTCCGGCGTCGGTTCAGAAGCCGGTTCTGATCGTGAACCGACCGCGCCGGCCAGCGCTGATCACGCCAAAGAAGCGGCTGCGGCTCAGGAACCCGACGCTGACGAGGATGACGAATATATTGATGTTCAGCCTTCACCAACGTGGGCGTTCATTAAAGCGTACTGCCGCTCTTTGAACAATAGCGTGATTCATCCGCACTTAGAAGCGCCTACAGGTAATTGGGACGGGTTGATCAACCTTGGTTTGATCGCCGTCTTTACCAGTTTGGCTTTGGCCCGTTTTGCCAGTAAACTGGTCAATCTCTTAATGATGAATTTGAATCTCATGGGGCTGAATCTGAATCTTCAACTCAAGAGTTCGTTGATGGGCTTTTGGTTCATTTTGATTTTAGTGCTTTTGGTCTTCGTGATTCGGGTTTTGGCGCTGTGGGCTTATCAACATTTGGCGCTAAGACAGACCACCAGTTTTCTAACGGCGGTCAACCAATTGTTCATGCCGATCAGTTTAGCGGTTTATACGTCGATCGTTGGCTTTGTGTTATCATTGGTGATCACACCGTCAACTTTCTTGGCCTTTCTGATCGTGGCGCCGTTGATCTTGCTTGATGTGGCCTTTGTGGGTTCATTGTGGGTCAATAGTCAAGGCCAAGCCGGTGGTCAGCGCTTTTATTTGATTTTGATCACGGTGGTGTTGACGACGGTGATTCTAGGCATTGTCAGCCGGATGTTATTGGGCACCATGCTGCAACAGTCGAATATTATGAATATGATGAGTCACTTCATGGGCAATTGATGGGTCAAAAGATCACCCAGTTAGTCCAGATTCGCCGATAGCGGCTGAAGCCAAAGTATCCAAGTCAAAGTATCCAAGTCAGATTGACTTGGGTGCTTTTTTGGTGGTGGGGCGGTGCCGGAAAGGTTAAGGCGGCTAAGCGGGTCAGGGCAAGCGGTCTGAGAGAAAAACCCGACTTTAGGCGGTTTTTAAAAGCTTACAGTATTGTTAGAATAGGCTTTGTTATTGCATTGGGTTTTAGGAATCTTTATAATTGGTGTCAGTTAGTTCGAGAGGGGGAAGGATTTTGAATATTGGTATGTTTACCGATACTTATTTTCCTCAAGTAAGTGGTGTGGCCACATCGATCCGCACGTTAAAAGAGGATTTGGAACGGAAAGGGCATCACGTTTATATTTTTACGACCACTGATCCTGGTGTCGATCCTGAAGAAGTCGAGCCAAATGTGTTTCGCTTTGCCAGTGTGCCGTTTATTTCTTTTACGGATCGGCGGATCGCGGTGCGCGGTGTTTTCCACGCATTGGAAGTGGCGAAAGAATTAGATTTGGATCTCGTTCATACGCAAACTGAATTTTCCATGGGCTGGATCGGTAAGTTTGTCGCGAAAAATTTAAAAATCCCTTGTGTTCATACATATCACACGATGTACGAGGATTATTTGCATTACGTGATGAATGGGAAATTATTGCGCCCTTATCATGTCAAACAGTTCATTCGCGGGTTTGTGACTCATATGGATGGGGTGGTGGCGCCGAGCGAACGGGTCACCGAAACTTTACGGCGTTATGGGATCAAGATCCCGATCCGCGTTATTCCTACTGGTGTCGATATTCGCGCGTTGGATCAAGCGCATCCGCAAGACGTGGCTCAGTTGCGGACCGCGCTGAATTATAACGAGGATACGCCGGTGCTGATGTCACTGAGTCGGGTGGCGCCTGAGAAGAAAATCGATCAAATTTTGCAGATGTTACCGGCATTATTGGCCGACTTTCCCGATTTGCGCTTCTTGGTTGTCGGTGACGGCCCTGGTCGCGAGGATCTGGAAACGTTGGCGACGTCCTTAGGGGTTGCCAGCGCGGTGGATTTCGTTGGTGAAATCAATCATGACCAGATCGCCCCATACTACCAGTTGGCTGATCTGTTTGTTTCGGCCAGTGATACCGAGTCGCAAGGGTTGACTTATATTGAAGCCATGGCGGCGGGACTGAAATGCGTGGTTCGCAGTGGCGAATACACCGATGATTTATTTGACAGCCCGGATATTGGCACGACTTTTCGGGATCTAAACGAAATGAAATTGCAAATCAGTAATTATTTGTGTCATCCCCATGCTTTCTTGGATCCCGAGCCGCGGCAACGTAAGCTTTATAATATTTCAGCGGATCATTTCGGCGATCAAGTGATGGCGTTTTATCAGGACGCCACCGATAATTATCATCTGATGAATTTGAACCGGTTAAGTGTGACCGGTCATGTTTCCGAACGGAGTGAAGAGCGTCTATGATCCATATCAACATGTTCTCGTCAGCGGATAAAGTCGCCGGCCAAGGTGTCGGCAGCGCTTATTTGGAGTTGATCCGCCTGTTACGCGAACGTCTGAGTGACCAATTCGAAGTAACGATCAATCATTGGGGACGGGCGGATGTGACCCACTATCACACGATCGATCCTCAATTTTTCTTGTCGACTTTTTCCAAGAAACGTGGTCGCAAAATCGGCTATGTCCACTTCTTGCCGGAAACGATCGAAGGCTCACTGCAATTGCCGGGTTTCGCCAAAAAGGTGTTCTATGCCTACATGATCAAGTTCTACAAACGCATGGATCATTTGGTGGTGGTCAATCCTAGCTTCATTCCTAAAATTATGGCCTATGGGATCCCGCGGGAGAAAATCAGTTATATTCCCAACTTTGTTTCACCGGTGGCGTTCCCCAATCGTGACGCTGCCGCCAAGAAGGCGTTGCGGCAGCAATATCAAGTGCCAGCCGACCGCTTTGTCGTTTTTGGGTCGGGCCAGGTGCAGCAACGTAAAGGCGTGGATGATTTCGTCAAGTTGGCCCAGCAGAATCCCCAGGTTCAATTTATTTGGGCGGGGGGCTTTTCCTTTGGGAAGATGACCGATGGGTACGATCGTTTCAAGAAAATCATTGATGATCCGCCAGCGAACTTACGCTTTACCGGGATCGTTCAACGGGCAGAGATCGCCGACTATTTGAATCTGGCCGACTTATTCTTTCTGCCGTCATACGATGAGCTCTTTCCCATGTCAGTGCTGGAGGCCTTTAGCTGTGGGACCCCGGTTTTGTTGCGCAACTTGACCTTGTATGAGGCGATCATTGCCGGCGCTTATGCCGGCGCCGATGATTTGGCCGGATTTAATGTGGCCTTGCGCCAGTTTGAAACCGATCCGGATTATTATGAGCGCTATCGTCAATTGGCGGTTTCGACGGCGCACGAATATTCACCAGAACATTTAGCGGCGATCTGGTCCCGGTTCTACCAGGATCAGGCGCGCGTTAGCAGGTAGCAAAATCGTTGGGACCAAGTGTGTCAACAGATAGGTGGACCTCATGAATCGGAAACATAAAATCGTTTTAGGGTTGATGATCTTGCTGGGTGTCTTTATTTTCTGGCACGAAAGCAAGGACATTGATTATCATCAAGTGATCCATGGGTTGAACAATTTGAAATGGGGCTGGCTGATCGTTGCAGTTGGCCTCATGTTATTGTCAATCGTTTTAGAAGCATTTGTGGTGGGGGCGCTCCTCCATCGTCAGGGCGAGCCGCGGCAACCCTTCATCAATTTATTGCGGATCCCGCCGATCGAGGCTGTCTTCAACGCCGTGACCCCGTTTTCCTCCGGCGGCCAACCAGCGCAATTGGTGGCGCTCCTGCAAATGGGCTACGAAGGCGGGCGCGCTAGTTCTGTTCTCCTAATGAAATTCATTATCTATCAAGTTGTGGTTCTCTTTAACTTCATTCTGACCATGATCGTTGGGTTCCGCCAAGTCGTTGGTCAGTTCAACGGTCTGGCCTTATTGATCACTTTCGGCTTTGTGATCCATATTTTTACCATTGGGATGTTGCTGATGGTGATGTTTTATTATCGTTTCACCAAAAACACGACCATCAAGCTGTTTGCCCTGCTGAAACGGCTCTTTAAACGACCAAAAATCGATCAATGGCAAATAAAAGCATTACAAAAGATTGAAACTTTCCATGAAGAAAGCTTACAATTGAAACGGGAGAAGAAAAAGGTTCTGAAAGCGTCCCTGTTGACCTTAGCGCAACTGATCGCCTATTACCTGATTCCTTACTTTGTTTTATTGGCGCTGAATGTGCCGCGGGTCAATATGTTGACGGTCTTCAGTATGCACGTGATGATCGTCATGATTACCTCGATTTTCCCGATCCCCGGCGGTGCCGGTGGGGCTGAATATAGTTTCAAAACGTTATTCTCAGCTTTTGTGCCCAATACCACAGCGTTGATCTTAGGCATGTTTCTGTGGCGCTTCATCACGTTCTATTTGGGTATTATTTTCGGGATCGTAGCGGTGGCGATCAAAGCGCGACCGGTACGTCTGGATGATTCGGTCGTAATTTCAGAACAAAAAGATTGATTTTCCCTAAAGAATTAGTTACGTTTTAAGTGAGAAATAAGCGAAGCGGCGGTTATTCTGGTACAATCTCCTGTGTTGAGTTATTGGGTTGACGATTCTGGTCAGACCGGGCGCTCGAGTTGGATCAGGTCGGGTAGTTGCCCTTTGTTTAGCGGCGCGCTAAATTACTGGCGGGTGTTTAGGCCAGGGATCACTTTAACCATAGCAGCAAGCGGCGTCGTTGGCGGCGCGTTTGCTGAGCTAAGATTATGGCCTGAAATTAAGGCGAGTACGGAGGATTTTCATGAAGCGTTTCGCAAAGAAACTTGGATCATTTTGGAACAGTCGCTGGGGGTTCTTCCTGTTAGCGGTACTGCTGTTCTGGGCGAAGACTTTCTACGCCTACCAAGCGAAGTTCAATTTGGGTTCCAAAGGGAGCATGCAGCACTTGTTGCTGGCATTGAATCCGTTACCCACCACGTTATTACTGTTTGGGATCGCGCTATATTTCAAAGGGCGTAAATCATATATCATTTTGCTGGTCATCGATTTCCTGACTAGTTTTTGGCTTTTTGCCAATGTCCTTTATTATCGCGAATTCTCAGATTTTCTAACCTCAACCTTGATCAAGGGAAGTGGCGCGGCTTCAAATAATCTGGGCAAAAGTGTGGTCGGCATTGTTCAGCCGACCGACTTCCTGGTCTTTTTGGATCTTTTGATTTTGATCATCTTGTTGGCGACTCGGCTGATCAAGGTCGATGTGCGCCCGATCAAGAAATTAGTTGCCGGTGCTTTGACGGCCTTTGCGGTGCTCTTCTTTGGCTTTAACCTGTCAATGGCGGAGAACGATCGCTCTGGATTGTTGACACGGACTTTCGATAATAACTATATCGTCAAGTATTTGGGCTTGAACTCTTATGCGGTCTACGACACGGTCAAAGCCGCGAAAACCAGCGCGGTTCGGGCTAACGCAGACGCCAGTGATCTGACTTCGGTCCAGAACTATATCAAAGAAAATTATGTTCCTGGCAATCCTGAATATACAGGAATCGCCAAAGGTAAGAACGTCTTCGTCATTCACTTGGAGAGTCTTCAGCAGTTCATGATCGACTTTAAGTGGCAGGATGAAGAGGTGACCCCAGTCCTCAACAAGATCTACCACAATAACAATACCCTGAGTTTCGACAATTTCTTCCACCAAGTCGGGCAAGGCAAGACCGCCGACGCGGAATTGATGCTGGAAACGTCGCTGTTCGGTTTGCCTGAAGGAGCAGCCATGGTCACGGCCGGCACCAGCAACACTTGGCAAGCCGCCCCGGCGATGCTGGACGAACAAGGGTACACTACCGCTGCTTTTCACGGCGATGTGGCCAGTTTCTGGAACCGGGATAACACCTATAAAAAATGGGGCTATGATTACTACTTCAGCAAGAGCTTCTACGATGTCAAGAAAGGCTATGAAATCGGTTATGGGATGAAGGACAAGATTTTCTTGCAGCAGTCCGCCCAGTACATCGAGCAATTGCCGCAGCCTTTTTACGCGAAGTTGATTACCGTGACGAACCACTACCCTTATGGTCTCGACAAGAAGAATCAAACCATCGAAAAAACCGATACAGGTGACTCAACCGTTGATGGGTATGTCCAGACGGCCCGTTACTTGGATCAGGCGATCGGCGAGTTTATGGACTGGTTGAAGGCAACTGGTTTGGATAAGACCAGTATGATCGTTTTCTATGGCGACCACTATGGCATTTCCTCCAATCACCGGAAAGCCGTGGCGCAGTTGCTGGGCAAGGACAAAATCACCGATTATGACAATGCCCAGTTCCAGAAAGTGCCTTTCATGATTCACATGGCTGGGTTAACTGGCGGGATCAATCACACTTACGGCGGTGAAATCGATGTTTTACCGACGTTGATGAACCTGTTGGGCTTATCGAATAAAGACTATATCCAGTTTGGGACTGATCTGCTGGCGGATAAACGCGATCAAACCGTAGCCTTTCGGAATGGCGATTTCGTCACACCGGAGTATACTAAGGTTGGGAGCACTTATTACAGCACGAAAACAGGCGAAGTGGTCAAGAAGTCCGATCCGAAGATCAAAGAGGTCCTGGCTCAGTTGACCAACCATGTTTCCACAGAGCTATCGCTGTCTGATAGTGTGATCAATGGCGACCTGTTACGGTTCTATACGCCAAAGGGCTTCAAGAAAGTGGATCCGTCTGACTTTAGTTATAAGTACAGCACGGTGCTCGCCGAATTGAAGAAAACCCAGAAGAAAGCGAAAACCAGTGTTCTTTATCAAAACGATCAGAAATCGACGGTGGATCTCTATAAGACAGACGCGCCTGAACTCGCCGCTGATTCTGAAGGTGAGTCTAGTTCAAGTAGTAGCTCAAGCAGCGGCGACAGTAGTAGCTCTAGTAGTTCGTCGAGCAGCAGTTCGTCGTCCAGTAGTTCGAGCAAGGCCGACTGAGTTTGAGTGACCGGAAAGTCCGAGGTGAACAACATGTCAGAGAAACGATATCGTGAAGCGTTAGCGTTGCTGCGGCAACAACAGGTGCGGATCACGCCGCGGCGTGAAGCGATCCTTCGGTTGTTGGTCAGCTCTAAGAGTCATCCCACCGCGGAAGCGATCTTTAGTGAAATTCAGGATAACTTCAGCGGCATCAGTATCGCCACAGTCTACAACAATCTGCGTCTCTTCAAACGCTTGGGGATCATCCAAGAGTTGACCTATGGCAATGAGCCAGGTCACTTTGACTTTGCCCAGGTGCGCCATTTTCACGTGGTTTGTCAAAATTGTGGTCAAGTGGTGGACGTTTATTACCCTGACCTCGGCAAGATCGAGCGACTGGCGGAGAATTTGACCGGATATCAAACCATCGGCAACAACATCGAGGTCTATGGGATCTGTCCCGATTGTCAGCGAAAGTTAGCGGCAAGCGCCACTGATTCCTCGCCAAGCAGTCTTTAGGCCGGCTGGATCGAATTGAAGCCCCCTTGGATTTACTGGGAAATTACCGAACTCATCATTGCTATCGCAAGTGCAGTCGCACGCCAATCATTTGATTGGTGTCGCGGACTGACTTGCGATTTTTTAGTTTCTGGACGGTGCACACCAAAGGTTTAGCGAATTCTGGCGGATCGGTATTAACCGGGATAATACTATTTTGGGACGCCTTCTTTAGCAACATGGCTCTGATAATGTTCGGCGAAACGTGCAGAACGGATTCGGTTGCTTGGGTCAGACCGGTTTTGTTTTGGTGGTTGTTTGTGGGTGGCGGGATCATTTTTTGATGTTTTTATATTATTCATGAAGGACGCTCAGCTTTGTTTTAATAGGATTTAGTCAACGGAACTGGGATTTTCTTAGTCACTTCGCCACTTTTTTGTAAAATTAGACTTGCGCCAGTCGATTTGATTTGGTAAACTATTCAAGTTGCGTTTTATAGCACACCTTTACAGGTACGTGTGACCGAGCAAGTGATGATCAATTTTTTGAAAATAATCATTGACTTACCTTTGGCTGACATGATATTATGTATAAGTTGCTGTTGCGACAAGGTAGACCTTTGAAAACTGAACAAAGTTTCGATAAATGTGCAGGGTCGATAGCGATTTCGGTCGTTATCTACAAAGAACATTTGCGAAGTCAATTCGCTAGTTAATGAATTTAAAATTGAGTCTAACTCAAACTTTTATATGAGAGTTTGATCCTGGCTCAGGATGAACGCTGGCGGCGTGCCTAATACATGCAAGTCGAACGAGTTTCGACATTTACGGAAGATGCTTGCATCG